>NZ_JBFUHV010000051.1:0-56833 GCF_056402215.1 Rhodococcus sp. P4_B6
TAGCCGCCCTCACCGGCGGCGTCAATCCCCAGATCGAGCCACTGGGCACCGACCGAGCGGACCTGGTCGGCGACCTCCGGGCGCACGTCGTAGCCGGTGGCCCGGCCGCCGAGCCGCTTCGCCGTCGCCAGGGCCTGCAGGCCGGCGACACCGACCCCGAGGACCAGCACCGTCGCCGGCTTGACCGTGCCCGCCGCGGTGGTGAGCATCGGGAAGAACCGCGTCGACTCCGACGCCGCCAACAGCACCGACTTGTAGCCGGACACGTTCGCCTGCGACGACAGCGCGTCCATCACCTGGGCGCGGGAGATCCGCGGGATCGCCTCGACGGCGAACGCCGCCACCCCGGCCGCCTTCAGCGCGGCGACCTGATTGTCCTGGTTGCGGGGGGCGAGGAACCCGATCAGGGTCTGCCCGGCATGCAACCGGCCCACTTCCTCGTCCGACGGCGGCGCGACCTTCACGATCACGTCCGCCGACCACGGGTCGGCGATCTTCGCCCCCGCCCCGGTGTACAACTCGTCCGGGATCAGCGCGCCCAATCCGGCACCCGACTCGACCACCACGTCGACGCCCTTGGCGATCAACGACGCCACGATCTTCGGCACCAACGCCACCCGACGCTCACCGTCGTTCGACTCCCGAACGACACCGATCGTCGGGCGCGCGGTGGACGCGCTCTGCGATGTATCCATGTATCGACTTCCTGCGGTAGATGGTGTGTGTGCCGCGACGAGCGGCGATCAACCGATGACGAGCGGGAAAAAAATTCCCCCGATTCGACTGAGTTAGCTGATAGTAGCCAGAGAACGCGTGACGTAGGGAACAGAGAAGTCCGTGCGTACGCGTCTGAATCGAGTCCGAACAGTCGTTCTCACAGATCTTTCTGCTCGATTGTGAACCCGATCACAGGGCGATTCGTCGTAGTCTGACGGTAGACAGCCGCAAGGAAGCGGAGGTTCGGCCATGAGCAAACCGAAGGAACGGAGCGCGGAGGACGTCACCGCGGATCCGCCGGTGATCGTCGAGCGGGTCTACGACCATCCGACCGAGGGCGATGGACTGCGACTGTTCGTGGACCGGCTGTGGCCGCGGGGGCTGCGCAAGGACGCGTTCCATTTCGACGACTGGGCCAAGGACCTGGCGCCGTCGACGGAGTTGCGTCACTGGTACTCGCACGACGTTGCCGCGTTCAGCGAGTTCCGCGAGCGGTACGTCCACGAGCTCGATTCACCGACCGGCCGGAAGGCGGTCGCACGGGTGCAGGAACTGGCGCAGGGGCGGCCGATCGTTCTGCTCACCGCGACGAAGGACGTCAGTCACAGTCATGCCGAGGTCCTCGCCGAATACATGCTGGATCGGTTGTGACGTTTCCCGGCGACGAGGCCGTGCCCATCACCGAGCCGGACGGCGACGTCGGCGGCGATCCGGTCTGCTGGCTCGACCGCGTGTGCCCCGACTGCGGGTTGTTCCTCACCGACCGGACCGCGAGCACCTGCCCGCGCTGCGGTGCGGCACGGGACAGGTGACGGTCGGGGGTTCAGCCGGCGTTCAGGTACCGCGCGCGGAGTTTGTGCTTGACGAGTTTGCCGGTGGGGGTGCGCGGCAGGTCGTCGGAGAAGTCGATGCTGCGGGGAGCCTTGTAGTGACTGACCCGCTCCCGCACGTAGTCGAGTAGCTCGCGGGCGACGGCGTCCGACGGTTCCACCCCGGCGACGAGTTGCACGACGGCTTTGACTTGTTCGCCCATCTCCTCGTCGGGTACGCCGATCACCGCGACGTCGAATACCTTGGGATGCATGGTGAGAACGTTCTCCGACTCCTGCGGGTAGATGTTCACTCCGCCCGAGATGATCATGAACGCGGCCCGGTCCGTGAGGTAGAGGAAGCGGTCGGAGTCGATGTACCCGATGTCGCCGCTCGTCGTCCACGTCGGGTGGTCGGGGTGCGTCGCGGAGTCGGTCTTCGCGGGGTCGTTATGATACTCGAACGGTCGCTCCTCCCGTTCCCAGTAGACGGTTCCGATGTCGCCGACGGGGACGTCCGCGCCGGTGTCGTCGCAGATGTGGACGGTGCCCATGACCCCGTCGTGGCCCACCGACCCGGGCTTGGCGAGTGCCTGTGCGCTGTCGATGAACGTGGCACCGGCGCCCTCCGTGGAGGCGTAGTACTCGTGGACGACCGGACCCCACCAGTCGATCATCGACCGCTTCACGTCGGGCGGGCACGGCGCCGCCGCGTGGATCGCAACCTTCAGACTCGACACGTCGAACTTGTCGCGAACGTCCTTCGGCAGCTTGAGCATCCGGACGAACATCGTCGGAACCCACTGACTGTGGGTCACCCGGTACTCCTCGATGAGCCGCAGTGATTCCTCGGCGTCGAAACGGTCCATCAGCACGATCGTGCCGCCGACGGAGGTGATGGTGCCGCAGAAGCGCAGCGGCGCGGCGTGATACAGCGGTGCCGGGCACAGATAGACGGTGCCGGAATCGAATCCGTACATCGGGGCGAACACCGCGGTGTACGGGTCCGTCGTCGTGTCCACTTCCCCCTCGGGGAGTGCGGGTTTGATCCCCTTGGGCCTGCCGGTGGTGCCCGACGAGTACAGCATGTCCTGCCCGCGGGGCTGCGAATCGAGCGGTTCGGCCGACTGCGCCGCCACGGCGTCCTCGTAGCTGTCGAATCCGTCCAGCGCACCGCCGTACACGAGCCGGTGGCGGACGCGGGGCAGCTGACTCCGGTCGCGGGGCACAGCGCCGCCCGCGTCGGCGGACACGATGAGCACCTCGGCTCCGCAGTCGTCGACGACGTAACCGGCTTCCTCCGGGGTGAGGTGCCAGTTCACCACGGTGATGTACAGCCCGGATCGCAGCGCCGCCCAGTACACCTCGAGGACCCGGAGGTCGTTGCTCGACACGAGCGCCAGGTGGTCGCCGACCTTCAGGCCGAGCGAGCGCAGGTGCCGTGCGAGGCGGGTGGACCGCTCGTCCAACTCCCGGTAGGTCAGCCGCTCCCCCGTCGAGGGACGTATGACGGCGGGCTTGTCCGGGGTGGTCGCCACGAAGTTTCCAGGGAACATCCGCACTCCTTTTGTTAATGGAGATTCTCACCCTCGGTCTACCACACCGAACCCCTGGACGGGGAGGCCTTCGACGCTCTCACCGGCACATTCGCCCACCCGCGGCGAAAATGCTCGGCCTGTCGGGCGGAAGGTCCTAGAGTTGAGGCAAAAGGAGGCGTACGACCCGTGAATGCCCTACAGAAGGAATCGATCCTCGACGCGTTGTTCGAGGAATGGGACGTACTCGACGACGTGCTGTCCTCGTTGTCCGGCGACGCGTGGTTCACGCCCACCGCCCTGCCCGGGTGGACGGTGCACGACGTGACCGCGCATCTCATCGGCACGGAGTCGCTGCTCGCCGGAATCTCCGCGCCGCACACCACCATCGACGTCCGCGGCCTCGCCCACGTGCGCAACGAGATCGGTGCGTTCAACGAACAGTGGGTGGAGGGACTGCGGGGGTGCTCCGGCACCGAAATGCTCGAGCGTTTCCGGATGATCGTCGCCCGCAGGCGGTCGGAGCTGGGCGAGATGACCGACGAGATGTTCGCGGCCGAGACCACCACGCCGGTCGGGCCGGCGCCCTATCTCCGGTTCATGCGCATCCGCGTGTTCGACTGCTGGATGCACGAGCTCGACCTACGGGACGCACTCGGGCTGCCCGGCGACGAGGGCGGCCTGCGCGGGGAGACGGCGTTCGCGGAGATCGCAGGCGCCGTCGCATTCCTCGTCGGCAAGCGCGGCAAGGCTCCGGACGGGTCGAGGATCACGCTCGAGCTGACGGGACCGCTCGCGCGGAACATCCACATCGCCGTCGACGGCAGGGCCGCGGTGGTCGACGAACTGCCGTCGGAGGCCACCACGACGGTGACTCTCGACTCCCGGCTGTTCACCCGGCTGGCAGGCGGCAGGACGACGGCCGCGGACCACCGCGACGAGATCGCGTTGCGCGGCGACACCGACGCGGGCAAGCGGATCGTCGACAACCTCGCGTTCACGATCTGACCGCGGTGCGCCTGTTCCTGTCCTCGTACCGGTTCGGCGCGGATCCCGCGCCGCTGATGTCGCTCGTCGGCCGTCCGGGGCGCGTCGGGGTGATCGCGGCTGCGGCGGATGCGTGGCCGCGGACGGCGCGGACGTCCGCGGTCGTGAGTGACGTGATGCCGCTGACGCGCCTGGGCTTCACCGCGGAGGAGGTGGATCTACGCGACTACATCGGCGACGACGGGCAGCCGCGTGCGGCCGCACTGAGGCAGCGGCTCGACGGGTTCGGCATGGTGTGGGTGCGCGGCGGGAACACGTTCGTGCTGCGCGCGCAGATGGCCCGGAGTGGGGCGGATCGGGTGATCCCGGAACTGTTGGCGAGTGATTCGCTCGTGTACGCCGGCTACAGCGCGGGGGCGTGCGTGATGACTCCGACGCTGCACGGTCTCGACTCCTCCGATGACCCGGCGGAGGTGGTCGCGACGTGTGGCGTGGAGCCGCGCTGGGACGGACTGGGGATGGTGGGCTTCGCGATCGTGCCGCATCACCCGCCTGCGGAGCTTCCAGGGGCCGAGAACGCGGTGCCCTTGGAGGACGTGGCCGCCGTTCGGCGCACGATCGACGCCCTGAGGCTCGCCGGCATCGAGTACCGCACCTTGACGGACGATCAGGCGATCGTCGTGAACGGAGATCGAACCGAACTCGTCTGACGACGGCGAGCCCTGCGGCGGGAAGGCCTTCAGCCGAAGACGGCGACCGGCACGGACGGCGTGAAGGGGGCGACGCGGTCGAGTGCGGCCCAGGTGACCTCGCAGCGCTTGGCGGTGACTTCGTCCGCGTCGGCGAGGAGCGTGTTCAGGAGGGTCTTCGGGTTCAGGCGCCATTCCTGGACCATCGACCGAACTTCCTCGTTGGTGAACAATCCCGAACCGGCGAGTGCGAAGATCCATTCGTCGAACTCGCCACGGTGGATCTGCTCGATGGAGTCGTAGTCGATACCACCATCGAGGAACTCGTACGARAACATCGCGGAGATGTAGCTGCTGGGATCTCGGTGGAGTGCATTCATCGGTGCGGGTCCTTCCAGGGTCGGTGCGGCAAAACCCGGCCCCAACGGTGTTCTGGCTCACATTTCGTGAGAATCTCCGTTTGGGTGTAACGCCTCGCCGGTGTTTGACGATGCAAGACGCTAACCCGTAGAAGTGGGTTTTTGCATTGCCTGGTCGATACGATCCGGTAACAGAGTGGCGAATGTGACCTGTGTTACACCCGATTTGTCCGGGTCCGCCCGGTTCGCGGGACGCCTCTACCAGCATTTTCCCCTCCGGGCACGGTTGCATACCCCATCGGTGGACCCCCCGAAAAAATTCACCCCCCTGATCCCACATCGTGAGACTCCTACGCGTAAGTAACTAACAGATGGGCTATTGGGGGGTCGCTTCTGCACCGAACGTCCAGGTTGGAGCGATATCCGGGAAACACGGTCGGAATCGGTTCAGTTGGACGAATGACCAATTCGCGGACACTCGCCGTTCGCCGGGCTACCGTCGAGGTCCCCGACACCCGCATTCCAGGAGTCACGATGACGGTCACCGACGACGCACTCGCGGCGCTCACGAGCGCGCTCCCCCGGGGCTGCCTCGTCACCGATCCGGACGTCCTGGCGTCCTACCGCCAGGACTGGGCGCGCGATCCCGACGCCGTCCTCCCCCTCGCCGTCGCCCGCCCCGCGACCACCGAGGAAGTCCAGGTGGTGATGCGCTGGGCGACCGAGCACCGCGTCCCCGTGATCCCGCGCGGCGCCGGCTCCGGGCTCAGTGGCGGCGCCACCGCCGTGGCGGGCAGCGTGGTGGTCAGCACCGAGCGCATGCGCCGGATCGAGGTGGACCCGGTGACGCGGATCGCCGTCGTCGAACCGGGGCTGCTCAACGCCGAGGTCAAGGCCGCGGCCGCCGAACACGGCCTCTGGTACCCGCCCGATCCGTCGTCGTTCGAGATGTGCTCGATCGGCGGCAACGTCGCGACCAACGCGGGCGGGCTGTGCTGCGTCAAGTACGGCGTCACCACCGACTACGTCCTCGCGCTGCGGGTGGTTCTCGCGGACGGGACGGACGTGCGCCTCGGCGGCCCGCGGCTGAAGGACGTGGCCGGCCTGTCGCTGACCAAGCTGTTCGTCGGGAGCGAGGGAACACTCGGCATCGTCACGGAGGCGACGCTGCGGCTGATCCCGGCCCAGCCACCTGCGAGCACCCTCGTCGCGTCGTTCGCCTCCGTGCAGGCGGCCGCCGACACCGTGCTGGCCATCACCCGCACGCTGCGACCGTCGATGCTCGAGTTCATGGACCGCGCCTCGATCGGCGCCGTCGAGGACGCATTGAAGATGGGCCTGGACCGGACGGCGGAGGCGATGCTCATCGCCCGGTCGGACGCCCCCGGTTCGATTGCGGCCGAAGAGATTTCCGTCATGTCCGACGCCTGCACGGCAAACGGCGCGACCGAAGTCTTCACCACCGACGACCCCGACGAGGGCGAAGCGTTCGCCGCGGCAAGACGATTCGCGATCCCCGCGGTCGAGAGACTGGGCACCCTGCTCCTCGAGGACGTCGGGGTCCCGCTGCCGAAACTGCCTGCGCTGGTGGAGGGAATCGCGGCCATCTCCCGCGAACGTGACGTGATGGTCGCGGTGATCGCCCATGCCGGCGACGGAAACACGCACCCGCTCATCGTGTTCGACCCCGAGGATGCCGCGATGGCCGAGCGCGCCCACCTCGCTTTCGGCGAGATCATGGACCTCGCAATCGCTCTCGGCGGCACGATCACCGGCGAGCACGGTGTCGGCCGCTTGAAGAAGGCCTGGCTGCCCGACCAGTTGGGCCCGGACGTCATGGAATTGACGCAGCGGATCAAGACGGCACTCGACCCGATGGGGATACTCAACCCCGGAGCGATCCTGTAGCTACCCAGGGCGGGTGCGATATCCAATGGTTACCCAAGGGACTGGTGTGACAGGTGAGGTATTGCTAGCGTGACCGGACCGAACTCGACTCGTCGCAGAGAGGTGCGCTCGTGACCAGACTCCGCCGTGTCGCCTCCCTGGCGATGCCCGCCTTACTCGCTTCCACCTGCACGTTTTTCACGATGGCGCCCCCTGTTGCGACGGCGGCGCCGTGCCTCGGCGGAACCGGCAGCCTCGGATCGAGCGGCTCGGGCCAGGGCATCAATCCCATCCCCTGGCTCAACGGCAGTGACGGCCGCCTTCCCGAGCTGCGTGGCAAAACTCAGGCAATCGCGCACATCACCGGGCCTCGCAGCCCCAACGACACGATCGGCAGGTTCCGGGTACTCGGCACCGACCTCGGCATCATGTGGGACAACGGCGGAGGCGAGATCCTCACGGCGTTCGGTGACACCGTCGGGCTGAGCGACAACCCGCTGTGCGGTCTGGTCGGCGACTGGCGCAGCAACATCCTGCTGCGCAGCTCCGACAAGGACCTCACCGACGGGATGGGCATCGACAATTCCCCGGTCGATCTGCCGAACCATTCCAAGGAGATCATCCAGAGCCAGAAGATCCCGGGCGTGGAGCAGACCGTCATCCCCACCACCGGCATCTCGGTCGGCGAGGGCCCGGCCGCGACGCAGTACATCAATTACATGTCGGTGCGCAGCTGGGGCGCCCCGGGCGAGTGGGACACCAACGCGTCCGGCATCGCGTACTCCGTGGACAACGGCGAGAACTGGGTCACCGATCCCCTGACGCTGCGGCCCAACGTGCCGGGCACGGGCGCCGAGAACTTCCAGATGGGCTCGTACGTCAAGCACGACGGATTCGTCTACGCATTCGGCACCCCCTCGGGGCGTTCCGGCGACGCCCGGTTGTCGCGGGTGAAGGAGGCGGACATCCGGAACCTCACGCTGTACGAGTACTGGGACGGCAAGGCGTGGGTGAAGGCCAACGCCACCGTCGCCACACCGGTGATCCCCGGACCGGTCAGCGAGTTGTCCGTGCAGTTCAACGAATACCTCGGTCAGTTCGTGGCGATGTACACCGATGCCGGCAACTCGGTGGTGATGCGCCGTTCCGACCACCTCGAATCCGGCTGGAGCGAACCCGAAGTGCTCGTGAGCAGCCGGGACGTGCCCGAGCTGTACGGCGCGTACATGCACCCGTGGTCGAAGGGATCCGACCTGTATTTCCTGGCCACCACCTGGTCGGACTACAACGTCATGCTGCTGCGCACCAACCTCGCGGACTGACGTAATCTGCGAGTGACAGCGTGCGCGGGACAGCGCGCACGCCACACGAGCAGAGGAGCGATCTGTGGCGGCCACGGTGGAACACGACGTGTCGGAATCCCGGTTCGAGATCTACCTCGACGGCCAGCTGGCCGGATACGCCGACTACTTCGAGCGGAACGGCGCCCGCGACTTCCACCACACCGTGACGTACCCGCAGTTCCGCGGGCAGGGTCTGGCGGCGGTGGTGGTGAAGGCCGCCCTCGACGACACGAAGTCCAGTGGGCTCGCCGTGATCCCGTCGTGCTCCTACGTGGAGAAGTACATCGCCGAGAATCCGAGCTATGCGGAGCTCGTCTGATCCGCTCCGCCCGGCCGTCCGCGCGACGTGTCTTCTCGCGGCGACGGTCGTGCTGGCCGGTTGCGGTTCCGGCGGCGGTTCGGACACCGATCCGGCATCCGCGCCGACCACCTCGGTGGCCGTGCAGCCCGGCCCGTTCGTGGGTGAATGCGGCTCGCTGACCGACGCCGAAGTGTACGAGCGGGCGCGGATCGCGGGGCTCACCCCGGTGTCGCGGAACGGCATCAAGTGCCGGTGGGAAGCGGACGGCGGCGAACGGTACGTGATGTTCACCTGGTACCGCGGCAGCCCCATCGACCGGGAGCGGTCGGTGGCCAAGGGCATCGGTCACGAGGTCCACGACCTCGAGATCGCCGGGCATCGCGGGTTTTCGTCGCAGAACGTCGGGTTCTGCGAGGTCGCGCTCGGCACCGGTTCCGACTTCGTGCACTGGCTGGTCCGCTACGGAACGGGCAGTGCACCCTCCGATCCGTGCGAGGCACCGACCGCGCTCGGCCGGCTGACGCTGGAGAAGGCCAAATGACCGGCCGCCGGCGACTCGCCGCGGCGGTCGCGTCGGCGATGGTGCTGGCCGGCTGCGGCACGTCCGTCACGGGCACTCCCCTGCCCGAGGGTGCCGCCTCCTCCGACGACGGCTCGCCGCAGTTCGACAAGCTCCTGCGCGAATGCGACGCCGTCCCCAACGACAAGATCGTGGAGACACTGCACGGCGCAGGCATCGACCAGTACTTCTACGGTGCAGTGTGCATGTGGACGGTGTCGTCCGCCGCCGGATCGATCGACGTCACGTTCGGCTGGTTCGAGAACAACTCGTTGCAGCGGGAGCGGGCGGTGGCGGACCAGCTGGGCTATCAGGTGGAGACCACGACGATCGCGGGCACGTCGGCGTTCAGCGCCCGGCGGCCGGGTGATTCGGCGACGTGTGGGATCACCGCCGCCTACTCCGGTGTCATCACGTGGTGGGTGCAGCAACGGTCCGGGACGGGCGACCCGTGCGACGGTGCGCGCACGCTCGCCGAGTTGACTCTGCAACGCAACCAGTAGCGGCCGAAAATTCGCTCGCGGTGGCCACGACCTCGCTGTTAGCGTCGAAGGACCACCGACCGAGCCGACCAGAGGACCTTGCCGTGACCGCCACCGAGACGGCTGTGACTCGCCGGTTCGGGCCCCTGATCCTCCTGAACGTCGCGACCCTGTTCTCCTCCACGGGCAACGGCATCGTGATCGTCGTGCTGCCGTGGCTCGTGCTCGAGCAGACCGGTCGCGCATCGGACGCCGCGATCGTCGCGGGCGCGGCCACCCTCCCGCTGTTGCTGTCGAGCCTGTTCGCGGGCACGTTCGTCGACCTGTTCGGACGACGCCGCACGTCGCTGATCTCCGACTGCCTGTCGGCCCTGTCCGTGGCGGCCATCCCGGTGATCGCGACCACGACGGGCCTCACCGTCACGGTGATCGCCGTCCTCGCCGCGATCGGCGCCGCGTTCGATCCGGCCGGCATCGCGGCCAGGGAGTCGATGCTGCCCGCCGCCACGAAGTCCGCGGGGTGGTCACTCGACCGGATGAACAGTCTCTACGAGGCCAACTACAACGTGGCGTATCTCGTCGGCCCGGGCATCGGCGGCGTYCTCATCGCCACCGTGGGTGCGGTGAACACGTTGTGGGTCGCCGCCGCCGGGTTCGTGCTGTCCGTTGCGACGATCGCGTTCCTGCGTCTCGAGCACGCCGGCAGACCGGACACCGCCACGCGCCCGACGTCCATTTGGCACGGCACGCTCGAGGGATTGAAGTTCGTGTGGCACAACCGGCTCCTGCGCACGATCGCGCTCGTGGACATGGCGGTGGTCGCGCTGTACATGCCGGTCGAGTCAGTGGTGTTCCCGGTGTACTTCACCGAACTCGACAAACCTGCGCAACTCGGTTCGGTCCTGATGGCGCTCAGCATCGGCGGCGTGGTGGGCGCCCTCGCCTACGGACCGCTCGCGCCGTTCGTGTCGCGCCGGATGCTGATGGTGGTGGCGGTGACGGTGCTGGGCGCAGCGATGGTCGCGATGGCGTTCCTGCCGCCGCTGTGGGCGATTCTGGCGCTGGCTCTCCTGCAGGGTCTGGTGTTCGGTCCGGTCGGCCCGATCGCCAACTACGCCATGCAGACTCGCAGTCCGGAGCACATGCGCGGCCGGGTCACCGGGGTCATGACGTCCACGGCGTATGCGGCGGGTCCGCTGGGCTACCTGCTGGCCGGTCCGATCCTCGACAAGTGGGGTATCCAGCCGACGTTCTTCGTGCTCGCGATCCCGGTCCTGATCATCGGGCTGGCGTGCTTCGCGCTGCCCGTGCTGAAGGAACTGGACGATAAGGTGCCGGTCAGTTGAACCCCATGACGTCGTTGCCCCAGGCGACCCGCATCTCGTGGTCCGGGTCCTTCACCAGCGTGTCCGCGCCGTCGATCAGCAACGTGGCGCGGTCCTCCTCGTCGTAGGGGGCCCAGTGCTTGGACGCGTCCAGGGCGGCGGGGACACCGTGCCGCGCGAACGCGAGCCACCGGCGCTGGATGCGGCCCGACACCTCGAGTGCCGTCTTCCGGCCGCCGAGCCAGAACGTCGGGTCGATGTTGAGGGTGTCGAAATTGCCGAAGACGTACGGGAGTTCGGTGGCGTGCCCGGCTCCGATGCGCGCGGCCTTGAGCATCGGGGTGGCCTGGTCGAACCGGTACATCCACGTCGGCGAGTGCCTGCTGTGGGCGTCGGCCACCCACAGGGCGGGCATCCGGAACGCGGCGTCGCGGGACATCGCGAGTGCGCCCTTCGGTTTGCCGCGGTCCGGGTACACAGACAGGATGTCGGCGAGGCGGGCCGCGGGCAGTTCCGGGTGATCGGTCGCGATCGCCCGCAGCATCTCCTGCACCGAATCCGAAGTGACCGGCAGCAGAGGCGATTTCATGAACTTGAAGATCGACGACTCGTCCTTGTTGGAACCGATGATGAGGGGGATCCGGTGGGAGTAGCCCTTCTGGAACGCGGCCACCGGGTAGCGGGGCAGGAAGTCGCGGTCCACCACGGGCGCCATGGCGAGTGTGCCCGGGATCTTCGTCGGCACCTCGTTGACGAGGGTGTCGCTGGCCTCGATGACCGTGCGGTACGGGAGGCGCAGCAACGTGTCGATCCGGGCGGGTTCCACGTCGAGGATGTCGAGGAACTGCTTCGCGACCGTGGCCGCCCGCTCGCTGCCGTACACCGACGTGGCGGGTGGGCTCTGGGCGATCGCGCGGTGGAACAACCCGTCCGCACTCGGGCACGTCATCAGGGTGGTGATCGACCCGGCTCCCGACGACTCCCCGAACACCGTCACCTCGTCCGGGTCACCGCCGAACGACGCGATGTTCTCGCGCACCCATTCGAGGGCGGCGACCTGGTCGCGCAGCCCGCAGTTGGTCTCGAACACCCGCTCCGCCGTCGAGAACGACGACAGGTCGAGGAAGCCGAGCGCCCCGACCCGGTAGTTGAACGAGACCAGCACGACGTCGCCGAGAGTGGACAGGATCCGCCCGTTGTAGATGCCCTGGGCCGCGGTTCCCAGGCAGTAGGCGCCGCCGTGGATCCACACCATCACCGGCCGCGGGATGCCGTCGGGCCTGGGTGCCCACACGTTGACCGACAGGCAGTCCTCGTCCATCTCGAGTCCGGCGTCGATCGGGACGGCGGTGCCGTGGCCCTGCGGGGCCATCGGGCCGAAGTCGACGCAGTCGCGCACGCCGTCCCACGGTGCGGGCGGGGCCGGCGCCCGGAACCGCAGATCGCCGACGGTGGCGGCGGCGAACGGGATGCCCTTCCACGCGTAGACGTCGCCTTCGGGATAGCCGCGCACGTCGCCGTCCCGGGCGCGGACGACGAGTGTGTCGCCTGACTTCTCGACATCCACGGCCGAATCTCCTCACGCAGCGCGTACGGGAATCTCTCGCCAAACTACCAACGATGCGCAGGCAGGACCGTTCGAACGCGATATAGATCAACCGCGCGCTAACATGTGCTCCGTGGCCGCATCGACCGATCCCGAGGGCAAGAGTCTCCTCGACTACCCGCGGCCGTCCGTGGCGGTCGACGTCGCCGTCCTCACCGTCGACGGCGCCGAGCTGAAAGTGCTTGTGGTTCCGCACCGTTCGGGCCGGCTCGCGCTTCCGGGCACCTTCCTCCACAAGGGCGAGCGGCTGCGGGACGCCGCCGAGCGGTGCCTGCGGATCAAGGCCGGACTGGCGGGTGCCGAGTTCCACCAGTTGGCGATGTTCGACGACCCCGCCCGCGACGACCGCGGGTGGGTGCTGTCGATGACGCACGGTGCGGCGCTGCCGCGCACGGCACTCCCCCGCGACGCCC
The DNA here is from genome assembly GCF_056402215.1 of Rhodococcus sp. P4_B6. Lineage (NCBI taxonomy): Bacteria > Bacillati > Actinomycetota > Actinomycetes > Mycobacteriales > Nocardiaceae > Rhodococcus > Rhodococcus sp. P4_B6. The sequence continues at coordinate 13,013 of NZ_JBFUHV010000051.1, forward strand.
TGCTGATCCCCGTCGACGGCGACCGGGTGACGCAGGACCTCGCGTTCGACCACGCGGACGTCGTCACCCTCGCCGTCGCCGACCTGCGCGAGCGGTACGCGCGGTCCGTCGACCCGTCGGGGCTGGCCGGCGACACGTTCACGGTGCTCGAACTCCGCCGGGTCTACGAGGTGGTGTTCGGCCGTCCCCTCCCGAAGGACTCGTTCCGCCGGCACATGATGCCCGCCCTCGAGCACACCGGCGACATGGCCGTCGTCGGGACCGGCAGGCCCGCCGAGATCTACACGCGCGGCCCCGCGCCCCTCCCGCCGGGAGCGGCCGCGTTCCTCGCAGGCTGAGCCCGTCCACCCACCCGGGGCCTTTCCGTTCGCGGCACGGCCGGTGCTAGGGTCGGCTTGTTCTGACACGGGGTGCTCCGCACGGGCGGGGCTGAGAACACACCCGGGAACCTGCTCAGGTAATGCTGACGAAGGGATGTCAACGTTGTGAATAGCTCTGTCCAAGGTGCTGCGGGCGCAGGCCAGCACGCCCGATTCACGGACCACTTGTGGGACCGGACCAAGGTGCTGCGCGAAGCGATCGACGAACTCGAGTTCCTCCGCCGCCTCGGCGACGGAACACTGCCGCTGGACGTGTTCCGCACGTACATCGAGCAGGATTTCCTGTACCTGACCGGATACGCGAAGGCCCTGTCCCTGGTCGCCGCGCATGCGCCGGGCCCCGTCGAGGCCGGCTTCTGGGCCGGCTCGGCAGCCGAGGCCGCCACGGTCGAGGCGACATTGCACCAGAATCTGCTGACCAGCGGACGGCTCCCCGCGTCGGACGCCGAACCGCAGCATTCGCAGGCCTGCCTCGGGTACATCTCCTACCTGACGGCGGTCGCCGCCACCGAGCCGTACGCGGTGTCCGCCGCCGCGGTGCTGCCGTGCTTCTGGATCTACGCCGACGTGGGACGCCGGCTGGCGGCGAGCGCCCGGGACGTGCTGGCCGCCGACCCGACGCACCCGTACGCACAGTGGGTGACCACGTACGACGCGGAGGAGTTCCACGCCGCCGTCGCGAAGGCCCGCGAACTCGTGGACGCCGCCGCGGAGGCCGCGACCGACGCCCAGCGCGAGGCGATGGTGGAGGCGTTCACGATCGCCAGCCGCTACGAACTCATGTTCTGGGACACCGCACTCAACAAGCAGGAATGGCCGGCGTCGTGACACTTTTCTCCCGTACCAAGCGCGCTGCCACCGCAGCCGTCATCCTCGTCTCGGCCCTGTCGATGCTCACCGGCTGCGCCGGCGACTCACAGTCCGACGACACCATCCGGTTCGCACTCGACTGGACGCCGAACACCAACCACACCGGACTGTTCGTCGCCCAGCAGGAGGGCTGGTTCGCGGACGCCGGACTCGACGTGCAGGTTCTGCCGTACAACGACACCTCACCCGACACCCTCGTCGACGCCGGCAACGCGGAGTTCGGCGTGAGCTTCCAGAGTTCCGCGACGTTCTCGAAGGCCGCGGGCGCCCAGACCACGTCGGTCATGGCCCCGCTGCAGCACTGGGCGACGGGCATCGCGGTGAAGGCGGATCGCGCCGACATCACCCGCCCCCGGGATCTCGACGGCAAGATCTACGCCGGTTTCGCGGACCCCGACGGCGAGGAGACGCTGAAGCAGATCATCCGGAACGACGGCGGCAAGGGCGAATTCACCACCGTCACGCTCGGCACGTCGGCCTACGAGGCCGTGTACTCCGGCACCGCCGACTTCACCGTGTCGTTCTTCGGCTGGGAGGGCATCGAGGCCGAGCACCGGGGCACCCCGATGCGCTACTTCCACTACACCGACTACGGCTTCCCGGACGCGTACGCACTCGTCATCGAGGGCAACGAGCAGTGGATGGACGAGCATCCCGAGCAGGCCCGCAAGTTCGTCCAGGCCCTGCAGCGCGGCTACCAGTTCGCCGCCGACCGGCCGGACGAGGCCGCGCAGATGTTGATCGACGCCAACCCCGGCGCCTTCACGGACGAGTCCCTCGTGCGGGAGAGCCAGCAGATGCTGTCCTCCGAGTACATGAAGGACGCTTCCGGAAAGGTCGGGACACAGACGGCCGAGCAGTGGGCGGGGTACTCCGGTTTCCTGTTCCAGCACGGCCTGCTCACTGGCCCCGACGGGGCACCGCTGACCACGGAACCCGACTGGTCGACGTATTTCACCAATGAGTACCTCGCTCAGCCCTGACCCGACCCTCCGGACCCCGGCCCCGGGCACGTCCCCGCTGCTGCGGCGGGTACTGCCCGCGGTCGTGGTCGTGGCGCTGCTGGTCGTCGCGTGGCAGGTGTACGTGACGGTCAGCGGTATCCGGCCGCAGGTGCTGCCGTCGCCGCTGCGGGTCGTCCAGCAGGGTTGGCGGGCGCGGGACGCCATCTCCGGTCACGCCTCCGCGACACTGCAGGTGACGCTGATCGGGTTCGCCGTGTCCCTGCTCTGCGCGTGGGCTCTCGCCGTGCTCGTGGACTTCTCGCCGTGGCTGCGACGCGCATTCGTTCCGCTGTTCGTCGTGTCGCAGACGCTGCCGATCATCGCGATCGCGCCGCTGATGATCATCTGGTTCGGATTCGGTCTGCTGCCGAAGGTCCTCGTGATCGCCCTCGCCACGTTCTTCCCCATGACGATCGGCCTGATCGAGGGTTTCGCCGCCGCCGACCGGGAGGCGGGTGCGCTGTTGCGCAGCATGGGCGCCTCCCGGTGGCAGGAATTCCGCTACGTGCGGCTGCCCTCGGCCATCCCCCGGTTCTTCACCGCCCTGCGCATCGGCATCACGTACGCCGTCGTGGGTGCCGTGTTCGCCGAATACGTCGGGGCCACGTCCGGTCTCGGCATCTACATGGCCACGCAGAAGAACTCCTTCCGCACCGACCTCGTGCTGGCGGCGGTGCTCGTCACCGCCGTGATCAGCGTCAGCCTCTACCTGCTCACGTTCGCGGTGGAGCGCGTCGTCGCCCCCTGGATCAAGAACGAGAGAGCCCGGCATGAGTGAGACCGCGCGCGTCGCACTGTCCGGACTGAGCAAGGGATTCCCCGTCCGCGGCGGCATCCGTCCCGTCCTCGACAACGTCTCGTTCACCGTCGAACCGGGCGAGTTCGTGTCGGTGATCGGCCCCAGCGGGTGCGGGAAGAGCACCGCGTTCGCCATGCTCGCCGGACTCGACCAACCGGACGCCGGCACCGTCACGATCGGCGGCGAGCCCGTGCGTCCCGCGGGCAGTGGCCCGTCGAACTGCGCGTACATGCCGCAGAAGGACCTGCTGTTCCCGTGGCGCAGCGTCCTCGACAACACCACCCTCGGACTCGAGGTGCAGGGCGTGCCCCGGAAACAGGCGCGGGACAAAGCCCGGGAACTGTTTTCCGTCTTCGGTCTCGGCGGGTTCGAGGACGCCCGCCCCAGCCAGCTGTCCGGCGGCATGCGACAGCGCGCCGCGATGCTGCGGACCGTCGTCCAGGACCGGCCCGTGCTGCTGCTCGACGAGCCGTTCGGCGCCCTGGATTCGTTGACCCGCACCGAGATGCAGACCTGGTTGCAGGACGTGTGGCAGCGCTACCGGTGGACCGTCCTGATGATCACCCACGACATCCGGGAGGCCGTCTACCTGTCGGACCGGGTGGTCGTGCTGTCCGCCCGGCCCGCCACCGTGCGGCGCGAGGTGACGGTGGGCCTGCCCCGCCCCCGCGAACTGTCGATGATGACGTCACCCGAATTCGCGGACGTCGAACACGAACTGCTCGGCGTGCTGCACGAGGAATCGCGGCGGGCCCTCGTCGAGCAGGAGTCGGGCAGACGCTGAAACCCGCGGCGCCTCCAAGCAGTAGCGTCTCAGAGTAGTGCCGCCTCCAGTTCGCCGAGGGCAGCCTCCAGGTAGTGGAGGATGCGTTGCAGGCTCGGCACCGAGCGGCGGCACCCGATGACACCGAAATCGAGGTTGCCGCCGTTGGTGGTGAGCGTGATGTTCAGCGCCTGCCCGTCCAGCACCACCGACGTCGGGTAGATGCCGTCCAGCCGGGACCCGTTCCAGTACATGGTCTTCCGCGGTCCCGGGACGTTGGAGATGATCACGTTGAACGGCGGCGGCGTGAAGCGGACGAACCCCGGCACCGGCGTCAGGGCGATCGGTGACATGTTGACCGCGGACCACGCCAGCGCCTGCAACGAGGTGAGGCTGCCGAACAATTCCTTTCCCTGCGACATGGACGCGGAGATCGCCGTCAGACGCTCCGCCGGGTCGTCGACGTCCGTCGCCAGGTTGCACAACGTCACCCCCACCGCGTTGCCGCCGGAGTCGGCCTTCTGCTCGTCGCGCAGCGACACCGGAACCATCGCGATCAGCGGTTCGTCCGGCAGCGCGTTCTGTTCCTCGAGGTAGCCCCGCAGCCCCCCGGCGCACATGGCCATCACGACGTCGTTGACACTGACGCCTGCCGCTTTCCGCACGGCATGGATCCGGTCGAGCGGCCAGGACTGCGCGGCGAACCGGCGCGCGCCACCGATCGGGACGTTGAGCATGGTGCGGGGCGCCTCGTACGGAAACCTCATGTCGTGCTGACCCATCGCGGTGCGGGCGATCCGCAGCGACGCCGGCGCGAGACCGGCGACGTCGCCGACCGTGCGGCGGACCCCGTTCACCACCGACCAGAGGTCGGGGGCGGCGGCTCCGTTCGCCGACCCCGAGCGCGGCAGGTTCCACGGCGGCGGCGCGTCGCGCACGTCCGGGTCGGTCGACAGCGTCCGCATCAGCAGCCGCAGCCCGGAGACCCCGTCCATCAGCGAGTGGTGCAGCTTGGTGTAGATCGCGAACCGGCCGTCGGAGAGGCCCTCGATCAGATACATCTCCCACAGCGGGCGATGACGGTCCAGGAGCGTGCCGTGCAACCGGGACGTCAGCGTCAGCAATTCGCGGACCCGGTACGGCGCAGGCAGGGCCGAATGACGCACGTGGTATTCGAGATCGACGTCCGACTCGTCGGCCCACCACAGGTTCCCGAGAYTGCCGACCGGGCCCGCCGGCTTCTTGCGGAACGTGGGGTCCACGTCCGTGTGCTTCAGCAGTGTTTCGTGCATCGACTTCACGTAGTCCGGTCCGGCATCCTCCGGCGGTGTGAACAATTCGAGCGATCCGACATGCATCGGATGCTCTCGCGATTCGCCGAGAAGGAATATCGAATCGGTAACCGGCATGATCCCCACCTGGACGTTCACCCCCGCTCGGTCACTATCCCATTACGACTTCCGCCTGGATGCTACGTCGGGCGTAGCGTCCGTGCGACCTACTTCGATGTAGACCGTACGGCGCAAAGAGGTGGCAAACCTGAAGGCAGCACGTCGAAGGGCACCGAGGCCGGAACGGAGGCAGGCAATGAGCACTGCGACTTACGAATTCTGCCCGTCACCGCTCCCGGTGACGCGGCGGGAGTTCGCCGGGACCAGCCTGCAGTCGGCGGCCCTCGCACATACCCTCCGCCGCACGGTCCGGCCGTTCCTCGACGGGTGGGCGCGCTACCCCGAACTGCCGTGGCCCACCGGAGTCGTCGACCTGTTCGGGTACTCGCTCGGCCCCATCCGCGGAACCCAGCGCAGGCCCGTCCGGCTGCCGCACTGCCGCGCCGAATGGATCCGGCCTCCGGGTGAGCTCGGCGACCGGGCGATCCTCTACCTCCACGGCGGGGCGTTCCTGTGCTGCGGGATCAACTCGCACCGCCAGATGGTGTCGCGGATCTCGGCGGAGTCCCAGGCGTCGACGCTGAACGTCGCGTACCGGATGATCCCGCGGAACCCCATCCGGGCGGCCGTCGCGGACGGTGTCGACGGGTACCGGTGGCTGCTCGCGCACGGGTACACCGCGGACCGCCTCGTCATCGCCGGCGACTCGGCGGGCGGATTCCTGACGTTCATGGTGACGCTCGAAGCGCTGCGCCAGGGGCTGCCGCGTCCCGCCGCCGACGTCGCGCTGTCGCCGCTGACCGACCTCGACCCGGTGAACAAGCTGGCCCATCCCAACGCCGACCTCTGCGCCGTCTTCCCCAAACGCGCGGTCGGTGCCCTGTCCAGGCTGATCGAACGCCTGGACACCCGGGGCGGGCACGAGCCGTCCACGTCCCCCGTGGACGGCTCCCTCGCCTCCATGCCGCCTGCCCTGATCCAGACCGGCTCGCAGGAAATGGTGTACGTCGACGCGGAACTGATGTCCGAGCGGCTGTCCCAGGCCGGTGTGCCGTGCGAACTGCAGGTGTGGGAGCGGCAGGTGCACGTCTTCCAGGCCGCCGCCGGACTGCTCCCCGAAGGCACCCGCGCCATCCGCGAGATCGGCCGGTTCATCCGCAGGGCCACCCCCGTGAGTGCTTGTTAACGTCCGGCGGTTACGAAGTACTCACGGGTGCGAACAGGTGGTTCCGGTCGAGCGTGGAACCCGGCGTGCGCCCGCCACCCCACCCGATCACGGCGCGGTAGGCGCCGAGCGCCCCGGACTCCGCCAGCGCGTCGGCGTCGGTGTGGGTGGAGTCCTCGGGAACCGGGGTGTCGAACGGCGCGACGTACAGCGCGTCGGTGGGACAGTTCGCCTCACACATGAAGCACGTCTGGCAGTCCTCCTGGTGCGCGACGACGGGAACCCCGTCCTCGCCGCGCCGGAAGACGTCCGTCGGGCAGACCTTGATGCAGATGTCGCACTGCACGCACCTGTCGGCGAGGACGACCTCGATCACGACGCCACCGTCCTGTTTTCGGCGGCGCCGTGTTCCGGCCGCACCCACACTTCGCCCATTCCGCCCGACAGCAGGCGACGGGTCTGCGACGGATCGGTGTCGGGCAGGTCGGTGCGCACGTGCATGCCCCGGGTCTCGGTCCGCGCCAGCGCCGAGTGGGTCGCCCACCGGGCCGCGGCGAGCATCGCGGCGGCCGAACGTGCCTGCAGCAGTTCCCGTTCGCTCCCGCCGAGCAGATCGGCGGCACCCGACCAGGCTTCGTCGAGCGCGGTCACGCTGTCCTGCAGGCTCGTCGCGCTGCGCCGGTAGCTGCGCCGCAGCGGCAGGGTGTGCTCCTGAACCAGTCCGACGATGGCGCGCGACGCTTGCCGCCGGGCGGACGGGCCGCGCAGACCGGCCGTTCCCGCGCCGCGCACTCCGTCGGGGACGGGACGCCCCCGCGCGAACCGGGCGGCGCCCGCGCCCGCCCATGTTCCCGAGGAGATCGCCCAGGCCCCGTTGTGACTGCCGCCGCCGCTGCGGCCGCCGGTGATCAACTCGCGGGTGGCGGCGTCGCCGGCTGCGAACAGGCCGGGAACGTCACTGGCGCAGTCGGTGCCGGTGATCCGGATGCCTCCGGTCCCACGCACCGTCCCCTCCAGCACCGCGCGCACGGGATACTTCTGCGTGAACGGGTCGATGCCAGCCTTGTCCAGCGGCAAAAAGTAATTCGGTTGCGACGTGCGCATGACCGCGCGGATGTCGGGCCGGGCCCGATCCAGCCGCGCATACACCGGGCGGCCGGTGGCGAGGTGCGCCATCGCGGCGCCGCGTGCGGAGAAGCCGCCGTCCCCGAGCGGCTGGCCGTCCGCGTCGTAGTACGTGGCGAACTGCATCATCAAGCCCTTGGTGTGCCCGCTCCACGCCGGGGCCAGCGCGTAGGCGGTCGAGAATTCCATGCCCGAGAACGACGCCCCGACCTCGGCGGCCATCAGGAGTCCGTCGCCGGTGTCGACGTTCGTTCCGAAACTTCCCGACAGGAACGCGCAGCCGCCGGTCGCCACGACCACGGCCCCGGCGCGCACCGACCACGGCGCGTATCCGTTCTGCCGTTGCAGACCGGCGGCGCCGGACACGACGCCGTCGCCGGTGGTGAGCAGTTCCAGGGCGGGGCTGTGGTCGAGAATGGTGACCCCGGCCCGGTGCACGCGCCTGCGCATCCGGCGCATGTACTCCGGCCCCTGCAGGCTGGTGCGCACCTCCCGGCCGTCGTCGCCGGACGGAAACCGGTAGCCGGAATCGGCCAGTTCGTCCACCCGGCGGTGGGTCTCCTCGAGCACCCGGTACATCCAGGCCGGTTCGGACAGCCGGCCGCCGTCCTCGAAGCGGGCCTGCACCGACCGTTCGCGGGCGGGGCCGGGCGGGATGTTCCACAGGTTGTTGCCACCCGACGCGGTGGGACCGCTGGTTCCGCAGTACCCCTTGTCGGCGAGCACCACCCGGGCGCCCTCCCGGGCCGCGGACAGTGCCGCCCAGGTGGCGGCGGGTCCGCCGCCGAGGACGAGGACGTCGGCGACGATCTCGAGTGCGCTCACGAAGCGAACAGCATCGCCGACGCGGCGACGGCCGCCCCGGCTCGTTCGGACAGCGGGCGGCGGCGGAACAATCTGTCGAGCAGAGACATCGTTACCCCCGGTCGGAGCGGTATGGACACCGCTCGATCGTCGGCTCGCGACCCCGTCCGGGCAAGGGTTCTCGTCAGCGTGCGCCGAACCCCGGCGGCCGCCCGGCAACCTTCGAGCGAACCCCTCCCGGGCAACTCGATTGCGGACACGTGCACCAGCCGGGGGCAACGCCCTCTATGGTGGACGCATTTGCACGCCGACGACGGGTAAAGCATGGACGACAGGACTGTAGCGATCGGGGCGCTTGCGATTGCCACCGTTTCAGCGGTCTCCGGGCTGATGATCGGCGCCGCAGGCGGCGCGTTCGGCAGTCGCGGACCGACAGTCGTGCCACCACCGCTGTCGTCGGAAGGTCTGCAGGCCGCGGGGCCGTACAGCGCGGAACCGGCGACGTTCCAGGTGTTCGTCCCGCCGACCCCCACCTGGCAGATGGCGGAGCTGACCACCCCGCGGGTCGTCACCCTCCCCACCGAACCGGCGCCGGTGACCACCGCGCCGCCGCCCGCGCCCTCGACGACCCCCGCACCGCCTCCCCCGCCGCCGGTCCGGACGACGCTCGCGCCGCCTCCGCCTCCCCCTCCGCCGACGATCAGCCTCGCCCCGGTCACCACGCCGGTGACCCGGCCCCCGATCGTCACGACGACCGAGGCGACCGTTCCGCCGCAGGCCGCCGTGGCACCGACACTGGCGCCGACCACCACCACGACGACGCGTCCGGTGATCACGATCCCGCCGGTCACCACCAGGCCACGAGGCTGACGCTCAGGCCCGTCTGCGCGCGATCAGTTGCGCGACGGCCACCCCCGCACCCAGCGCGGCGACCAGCGCGCTGAAGACGATCCCGGCGGCCCGAAGGTCGGTGAACCGCGCGAGCACGCCGACACCGACCGCGGGGACGGCCAGCATCACGTAGATCCCCGCGAAGAACGCCGACGACACCCCGCCGCGGAACTGCTGCTCGACCCGTTCGACGGTGGTGGCGATCGAGGCATTGAGGCACAGGCCCCCGGCGACGCCGAGCACCACCGCGGACGCGAGCAGCGGCGCGAGCACGATGTTCGCCAGCGCGAGCGCCAGCAGGCCGGCTGACGGGATCAACGCGAGGCACCCGACGAGCATCGCGGCGGCCGTCGACATCCGGCGTGCGAGGAGCTGACCGAAGGCCATGAACAGGAACGTCAGGAACACGACGAGACCGGCCATCGTGTGGCTCCTCGACCCCAGATATTCGGTCAGGAACAGCGCCGACACGGCGGTGAGCACACCGGTCACCGCGAATGCGGTTCCGGCGGCGAGCACGGCGGTGACGAAGGCGCCGCGGATCGACGCCGGAACCTGCAGGCGGCGAGGTCGGATGCGCCACGTCGGGCGGGTGGCCGGTGCCGGCGCGAACAGCCACAACGCGGCGCCCGCGAGGACGGCGAGCACGAGATTCACCACATAGGGAATGGTCAGCGGACTCGAGGTGAGGTCGGCGATCACCCCCGCGCTGAGCGTGCCCAATCCGAGTCCGCCGGTGTTCACCGCGATCGCGAGCATTCCGGCTGCGGCCTTGCGGTCGGGCGGGAACAGATCGATCACCGCGGCCGTGCCCGTGCCGGTCATGAGGCCTGCGGACAGCCCGGAGATCACCCGGGCCACCACGAACACCGGAAGCGTGGACGGCAACAAGAACAGCACGGCACTCACCGCGGCGAGGGTGACCGCGAGAAAGAGCACCGGACGCCGTCCGAGGTCGTCGGACAGCCGCCCGAACAGGGCGAGCGCGACCACGACCCCGACCGCGTACACGGCGAACAGGATCGTGACGGTGAGGGCGCTGAACGCCAGTTCCTGCGCATAGATGGAATAGAGCGGGGTGGGAAGTGTCGTTCCCATCATCGTGACGAGGAACGCGAACGACGTGGCCCCGACCGCGAGGGCGGACGACCGCCGGGTGCGGGTTCCGGACACTGCGGGCGAGAACGAAGGCATGGATCCGAGCCTTTCGGAGATCGGGAGCGGTGACAAGCCCCGTCCAGCAGTCGGTAAGGTGGCTTCCCGCCGGATTGGGGGGTCCACTCCGGGACCGAGAGTGTCCAGCAGCGGAGGTCGGGGATGAATGGCGGGGAGAATTTTCGATCGGGCGCCTGGGATCACCGCGCCATCAGCAGTGCTGTCGACGCCCTGAGACCCGCCGAGTCCGAGGCGGTCGCCGCGTCCTGGGACGACCTCGGACGAAAATTTCAGGAGTCCGTGGCCGCGTTCCACGAAACGACCCGGGCCGCGGTCGGCACCGGCTGGCGCGGACGGTCGGCGACCGCGGTGGTGTCGGCACTCGACGACTACGCCGCCCGGGCCGGGCAGGTCGGCGGCCGTTTCGCCGACGTGGGAGAGGCATTGCGGCACGCGAGCGCCGGCGCCGAAGCGGTACGCGGTGCGGTCGGCCCGCCCGGGGACCACCCGACCGACTGGACCCGGGTGCTACCCGGCAACTGGACCGCGGAAGCCGACGCCGATGCCGCGGAACAGGACGCGAAGGCGACCATGGATACCCTGTACGCGTCGGCGTATCGGGTTGCCGACGATCGACTCCCCACCGACGGTCTCGCCGCGACCCACGGTGCGGCGACGGAACACGGGCGGCCGGTGGGCTTCGACATCGGACCGAACGGCGTGCACGGCGTACCCAGCGATCAGCAGGTGGCCGAACCCGAACCTGAACCCGGCGCGGACTCCGAGCCTCGCGAGAGTGACCAGGTCCAGCCCCAGGCCACGCAGGCCGCTCCCGGTTCGATCGCCGGTGCGGCGCTGGCCGGGGCCGTCGGCGGCGGGGTGGCGCAGTACGCGCACGGCATCGTGGCCGCGCACCGGGCGCCGGCCCCCGAACGGCCCGGCAGTCTGGCCCTGCCCGCCGCACGCGAAGACGAGGAGGAACCACCGACCTACCTCGAAAGCATCGACGAGGGAAGCGAACTCGTCGGGAAACTACCCCTCGTCACGCCCGCGGTGATCGGCGAATAGTCGTGGGGCACTGGGTGTTGAGCGGTCCGCAGTTCTCGGCGTCGTGGGCGCGGACCGGCCAGGACCGCATCCCGTATCCGTTCACGGTCACGAGCGCGCTGGCCACCGCCGACGAGTACGAGGCCGAGCAGCGCCGGATCCGCGCCGACTTCTCCGGACCGGAACACGACCCGCTCGCGTCGGCGCTGCTGGTGCTCGCCGAACCCGACCTCCGGATCGAGATCTCCGGCTCCGAAGGCGGCACGCCGATCCGCCTGATCGGGGCGCTCGCGCGCGGGCACGGAATCGCGGCGGTGCAGCATCCGGGCGGCGAGGTGGTGATCCGCAGCTGTGAACCGTACGACGTCGGCAGGCAGCTGATCGCGCAGCTGCCCGACACCGACGCGGGCACGCGTCGCGGCGTCGTGGTCGACCGGGCGGATGCCGCGCACCGGCAGGCGGAGGTCGCCCGGATCCTCGACCGCCCGTCGACGGGTCAGGGGGTCGTCACCGTCGTCCGCGGCGCGCGGCACTCGCCGCGCCCGGTCGGCGGTCTGGCGTGGCGTGACATCGACAGCGACGGCAGATATCTCGTGTGGGGCGACACGGCGGTGGCGGTGGAACCGGGCACGTCGTGGGACCTCCTCGACGCGGTCACCCGGCTGACCGGACGGATCGCGGCCGGTCACCCCGTCTGAGCCCCGCACCCCCTCCTGCGCTGCGGTGTCAGCGATCGCCGCTACCGTATACAGCGGAAGTAGGTGACCTGTGGCCGACCCGGACGGAGCAGACATGCAGGACTTCGATCTGGATTCGAGCGTGAACCGCGACTGGGCGGAGTTCCAGCGGCGCCTCGCGGACTATCTGGCGGCGATGCAGGACGAGGACCTACTGGTGCTCGAATCGGGATTCGAGGAACTCGACGAATCCCAGGGGCTGATGCCGTGCATCCAGTTCGTGGTGTGGGACGGCGACACAGTGCGCTGCGAGGTGCCGTCGAACCACTACCTGCACCCCGACCGCGCGCTGACCGAGGCCGAGCAGACGTACCTCACCGAGCTGGGCTGGAACCGTCCGACCCGCGGCCCAGACGACGACCCGGACGACGGCTCCCCCGCGTTCTACGTGGACAAGAAGCTGTCGTGGTCAGATCAGCTGGCCGCGATGGCGGTGGCCGCGTTCCGCGACGTCTGGGGAATCACGCATCCCGCGTTCCTGAGTACCGAGACGTCGAGCACCGATCCCGAGGCCACGTTCGACCCGATTGCGGTGCGGCCGCCGCTGGTCGCGCAACTCGACCCCGCGGCCGCCGTGGTCCCGCGGGACGTCGAGCACCTGCACGAACTGATCACGCTCTCGCTGGTGCCGATGCTCGGGCTGCTGCCCGAACGCGACCCGGACGGCGACGTCCCGATCCGGATGGGCAACACCATCCTGTTCGTCGGGCCGCTCGCCGACACCGTCGACGTGCAACTGTTCGCGCCGCTGGTGCACGACATCAGCGACCGCACCCGGGCGGCCGAGGTCACCGCCGACCTCAACCGCACCTGGTCACGGATCAAGTTCGTGCTGGTCGACGACCGTTTGTCGGCGTTCCTGGAGGTGTCGGGCAACCCGTTCGTCCCGCAGCACCTTACGGACAGCTGCAAGTCGTTCGCCGATTTCCTGCGCACCGTCGACAGCGACTTCGCGGCGCGGTTCGGCGGCGAACTGTTCTTCAACCGGGACTCCGGCCCCGACGAGGAACCCGAACCTGTGTCGGCACCCCACACCGGGAACGGGACGTCGACGACCGATCTGCCGAAGGAACTCCAGACGCTGTTCCATCTCGATCCCGGGTGCGGTGGCGACACCGATCCGGCCGTCGTCGCCGACGTGTGCGGTCACGACCGCGACCGGATCCTCGCCCTCCTCGACACCGGCACCGCGTGGGTGTCCCGTCTGCGTGACACGGACGACGCGTCGGTGGAGCACTGGGAGCGCGTCGTCCGCACCCTGCGCAACGCCCTCCGGACCGTCGTACTGCCGCCGACGGAGAACGCTCCCGACACCAAGCCGCGGCCCGAGCAGATGGGACTGTTCAACAACCCCGAGGAGCAGACGCTGTTCGACGATCCGTCGTCCTAGAAGCGACCGTTTCGACGATCGGTCCGGGTTTCCCGGGATATGGCGTACTGTCGGCTCTATCGGAGCCGTCCAGGTTCCGCATTCAGGGATGGTCCATGGCTGACRAATCGCCCCGCAATTCCATGTCGAAGAAATCCGGCAAGTCGCTGAAGGAGAAGCGCGCCGACAAGAAGATGAAGACGAACGGACAGAGCGATCCGGAAATCGTCACGCACGTCAAGAAGCGCTAGCGCCCGTGCGCCTTTCTGGTAGCTGCAGCAACCACAAAGGCGCACAAGCCTGCCCGCTCTACCCACTTCCCACGCTCGACGGCAACACGGAAGTCACCATTCCCACGACCGCCAGACCAGGCTCCACCGCACCGTGCAAGCATCTGGGGGCCTTATGCTTCGGTAGGCAGCGGCAGCTGTCGACGGTTTCGCGCTCGGCTGAGGCCCCTGAAACGCGGTAGTGCCGCCACTTCGCAGCAATCCCATCCGTAACCCACAAAAATGCGCACAGGCGCACACTAAAAGCGTGCATACCGGTGGTCTGCCCACCACAGCCAGTGGTCGAGCAGACGCAGAAGGAGTCACGATGAATCTGAAAACGAGTGCGGCGCGTGCCCTGGTCGCCGGTGCGCTGGGCTTCACCACGCTGGGACTCGGCGCCGTTCCGGCAAATGCTGATCCGTGGCCACCGCCGCTACCCGGCATCTCGGTACCCGACTTGGGTCCACCGCCCGGACAACCGGCGAAGCAGCCATTCTTCCCACCGCCGGGACAGTTGGGCCAACTGCCATTCTTCCCACCGCCGGGACAGTTGGGCCAGCTACCCTTCGTGCCGCCGCCCGGACTCTGGGACAAGCCGTGGAAATGGGTTCGTTGACGCTGATCGTCATGGCGGACATGCTGACTGGTCGCACCGACGTGTTTTCAACGGTCAGGGTTCGCCCGGGGCCAGGCGCCGTACGTGCATCGGATGCATCGCGGCGCGTCGGCCGCGGGTCGGGCTGACGACGAGCGTGACGACGGTGTCCCTCACCTCCCGGTGCTGCTCGGTGACGGCGCCTACGATCGCGCGACGGCGAACCGTTGTGGACGATCCCGGATCTCGTGTCGACGCCGCGGGTCACGCCGGAGTCGTACGGCCCGAACACCACGCAGTCGCGGTCATCAGTCCTGCGCGCCGAGCCGCCACAGCGACGTCACTTCCCGCTTGCGGGCGGCGTGCAGCGCATCCGAGCGGTCGGCGACCTTGCCGTGCCGGGGCGCCACGTCCCGCCGCCCGAGAACGGTGAGGCCGGCGTCGTCGATCAGGGTCAGCAATTCCTCGCGGGTTCGCAGTCCGAGGTGCTCGGCGATGTCGGACAGGATGAGCCAGCCCTCTCCCCCGGGTTCGAGGTGCTCGGCCAGGCCGGCGAGGAATCCGCGGAGCATCCGGCTGTCCGGGTCGTAGATCGCGTACTCGATGGGCGAGGTGGGCCGGGCCGGGATCCACGGCGGGTTGCACACGACCAACGGCGCCCGGCCGTCGGGGAACAGATCCGTTTCCACGACCTGCACCCGACCGGCGTAGTCGAGCCGGTCCAGATTCGCCCGCGCGCATGCCAGCGCGTTCGCGTCGAGTTCGGTCGCGATCACCTTCTCGACACCGCGGTGCGCAAGGACGGCCGCCAGCACGCCGGTGCCGGTGCCGATGTCGAACGCTGTCGCGAGCGAAGGCAGCGGGGTATCGGCGACGAGGTCGACGTATTCGCCGCGAATCGGTGAGAACACGCCGTAGCCGGGGTGGATGCGCGCACCGAGGGCGGGGATCTCGACGCCCTTTTTCTGCCACTCGTGGGCGCCGATCGCGCCGAGCAGATCCCGCAGCGTGGTGACCGTCGGCTGGTCGGTCGGTCCGTATGCCGCGAGCACCGCCTGCCGCACGTCGGGGGCGCGGCGCAACGGAACGGTCTGGTCGGCGTCGAACGGCACCAGCAGCATCCCGAGGATGCCTGCCCGCCGCGACTGTGTCTGCCGGTGCAGATGGAACGCGGTGGCCGGGTCCGTGGACGTCTTGCGGGCCTTGCGGTCGGTGCGGGCGGCGACGGCCGTGCCGAGCTGGCGGGCGTTGTGGAAATCACCGCGCCACAGCAGCGCCGTCCCCTCGCACGCCAGACGGTAGGCCTCGTCGGCGGTCATCGAGTCGTCGGCGACCCTGATCTTCTTCGGGGGCGCCGCCCCGCTGGTGGACCGCCACACCGCCGAATGCTCGGTGCCGTCCTCGGTCCAGCGGACGAACTCGGTTTCCATGAGGGAGAGCCTAGGCCTACGGCCCGTGAGTGGTTAACGAGTGCAGGGACTCCTTAACCACTCACGGGCGGCGGAGCCGCCCTACGGGAGTGCGCGGACCGCCGCCCGGCGGAGCTTGCCGACTTCGGTGCGTGGGAGGTCGGGCCGGAAGTCGACGACCTTCGGCGCCGCGTAGGGCCCGACGCGCTGCGCGACGAGTTGCTTCAGTTGCGTGACGAGGTCGCTGTCGTCACCCGGGGTGTCCGCGCGGACGACGACCGCCCGGACCACTCCGCCGCGGACCGGATCTTCGTACGCGACTGCCGCCGCGTCCGCGACCGCCGGGTGCTGCAGCAGCGCGTTCTCGACCTCCACCGGGCTGATGTTGTGTCCCGACGCGATGATCATGTCGTCGTCCCGGCCCAGTATCTGCCACCGCCCTTCGGAGTCTGTGACGGCGCGGTCCTCGGTGAGGAACACGTCGCCGCGCCAGCGGTCGGCCCACAGTTCGGGGGCGTTCTCGTACCCGCTGGACATCTGGTGGCGGGGCTGCCGTACCGCGATCAATCCCGGCAGGCCCTCGGCCACCGGTTCGCCGTCCCGGTCGGCGAGGAAGGTGTCGAAACCCGGGATCCCGGCGGACATCCAGCCGGGAACGGACCGCGTTTCGGTGCCCTGGGTGTCGCCGAGCAGCATGCCGACCTCGGACAGTCCGTATCCGTTGCGCACGGCGGGTGCACCGGTGCCGGCCCAGTCTGCGGCGACCGCTGCGGTCAGCGGTTCACCGGCAGCGGCGACGGTGCGGAGCGACGCCGGTACCCCTTCCTGCGCGAACGTCGCCGTCAGTCGCCGCAGTGCGGCAGGCGCGGTGGTGAGGATCGTCGCCTTCTCCTCCCTGATGACGCGATGCCAGGCCTCGGGGACGAACTTGCCCGAGTACATGACCCGCGGCACGCCCAGCGCCATGACGGCGGCGCCGGTGCTGAACAGTCCGAACGCCCACGCCGGGTCCGAGGTGGAGAAGACGATGCTGTCGCGGGTGGCCCCGAGAACGGTCTTCGCGTAGGGCATGACCGAGACGAACGTGGCGTGGGTCATGGTGCACGCCTTCGGTGTTCCGGATGTTCCGCTGGTGAACAGCAGGGTGGCGGTGTCGCCCAGTGCGGTCTTCTCGAGCGGACCGTCGGCGGCGGCCAGGTCGACCTCGGTCCAGAACGACTTGTCGGTCCCGCCGGCCGCGCCGTCTCCGACGACGAACACGGCCGGGTCGAGTCCGTGGGTCGCCTGCGCCTCCGCGAGCGCCGGCCGGTACCGCCGATCGACCACGATCGCGCGGACTCCTGCCGCGTCGAGCCGAAGACCGATCGCATCCGGGGCGAAACCGCCGAACAACGGCACGTACACCAGCCCGGATCGCCATACCGCCAGCGCGGTGATCCAACTCTCGACCTGTCGGGACAGCAGTCCGCCGACGCGGTCTCCCCGCTTCAGGCCCGCTCGGGCGAACACCCGTGCCGCCTTGGCGGCGAGACGGTCGAGTTCGAAGTACGTCCAGCGGTCGGCCGACCCGTCTTCGTGCCGGACGGTCAGCGCCACCCGATTCGGGTCGGCGGTGTAGCGGGTGCAGATCTCGTGTGCCGTGTTGAAGTCGCCGCCGAACGGGTCGCGGTCCAGCAGGGATTCGATGTCCTGCCAGGCAGCGGCGAGTGCGGGCGACGCGGGTCCGTCGAGAGACATCAGTGGTTCACCTTTGCAGTTTTCGTCAGGGTCAGAACGAGGACGGTGATCGCGCACGCCGCGGCGATGTATGCGGCCAGTGCCCACGCACCGTCCGTCTCGGCCGCGATCGCCACCGCGATGAACRGTGCCGGCGCGCTGAACACGACGCCGCCGAACTGATAGGCGACGGACGCGCCCGTGTACCGGACCTCGGCAGGGAACAGACCGGTGACGTATCCGGCGACCGCGGAGTAGGTGACGGCGTGGCCGATGGTGATGATCAGAATCATCGCCAGCAGCACCGCGGCACCCGTGCCGGTGGACAGCAACCAGAAGAACGGGTACGCGATCGCGGCCATGTAGACGGAGCCGTAGATCAGCATCTTCCGAGTCCCGATCCGGTCCGCGATCATCGACGCGTAGGGCACGGACACGATGTCGAGGACGCACGCGACGAGGATGCTGAGCAGAATCGTCTGCCGCGAGATGCCGAGTTCCTTCGGGCCGTACGACAGCACGAAGACGGTGACGAGGTAGAAGGGCACGAGTGAGGCGGCCTGGGTGAGTATGCCGACGCCGAGTGCGCGCTTCTCACCCCGCAGCACCGCGAGGATCGGGAAGTCGGCAATCTTCTTGTCGCGCTTGACGTTCTCGAATTCCGGCGATTCGACGACCTTCAACCGCACGTACATGCCGACCGCGACCAGCCCGGCGCTGGCCAGGAACGGAAGCCGCCAACCCCACGCCTGCACCTGGTCCTCCGGAAGCTGCTCGACGAGGAGAAACGCGAGTGTGGCGAGCACGAGTCCGGCGGGAACGCCGGCTTGCGGCCAGCTGCCGTAGAACGCGCGTTTCTCGCGCGGTGCGTGTTCGACCGCCATCAGTACCGCGCCGCCCCATTCTCCGCCGACCGCGAAGCCCTGGGCAAGGCGCGCGAGGACGAGCAGCACGGGCGCCGCGAGACCGATGGCGCCGTAGGTGGGGATCAGACCGATGGCGACGGTCGACGACCCCATCAGCACCAGGGAGAACACCAGCATCTTCTTGCGGCCGATGCGGTCTCCGAAGTGCCCGAAGACGATGGCTCCGGCGGGACGGGACACGAACGCGACGCCGAACGTCGCGAACGCGGCGAGTGTCCCCGACAGCGGACTGAGTGACGGGAAGAACGCCTTCCCGAAGATCAGGGCGGCCGCGGTCCCGAAGATGAAGAAGTCGTACCACTCGATCGCGGTTCCGACGAAGGACGCGAACGCGACCTTCCGGGGTTCGACCCGGGTGACCTCCAGGTCGTCGATGACTCTCATATCGAATCTCCCATCGCTGCTGATGTCGGGCGGTGCGGTTGCCTGTCGGCCCGGTGCCACCGCGGTTGTGATCGAGCGGTCGGGCCTCGTCCGGAGTTCGCCGATCGGACCTCGCGTCCGCGACGTCGCCCCGTGTGGCCGCAGTCACAGGTTTAACACAGCCGCCGCGTCGACCGCAAGCATTTTTGTACCGATTGATCCAGCCTCAAGGCATTCGCGTTAGTCGATCATTAAGTGCGTTTACATCAAATTTCTCGACGGCTCTGGACTATTTTTGGATCGGTCAGTACATTTCTGGCATGAACGAGAACGACAACGAAGATCTCCGCGTCGCACTGGTGTCCGGCGGCTCCCGCGGCATCGGGGCCGCCGTCACCATCGGCCTGACCCAGCGCGGCTGCCGGGTGGGTTGCACGTACCGAACCGGCCGTGACGAAGCCGAGAAGCTCACCGCGAACGCCCCTGAACAGGTACTACCGATCCACTTCGACCTGCACGACGACACCACGGCGACCTCCGCGGTGGAGCACGTCGTCTCCCATTGGGGACGCCTCGATTCGCTGATCCTGAATGCGGGTCAGTGGTCGGGCGGACGGCTCAACGCGACGAAACCGGACGCCTGGTGGAGCGTGATCGAGACGAACCTCCGCGGCACCGTCGCCCTCGCCCGGGCCGCGCTACCCCACCTCGCGAACGGCACGTCACCGAGCATCGTTCTGGTGTCGTCGGTCGTCGGCGTGATCGGTCACCCCGGCGACACCGCCTACGCGAGCGCGAAATCGGCGATGGTCGGCTTCGGGCGATCGCTCGCGAAGGAGGTCGCCCGTGACGGCATCCGGGTCAACATCCTGGCCCCCGGCTTCGTCGCCACCGACATGACCGACGCGGTGCCCGCATCCGCGCGCAGGCGCATCGAACAGGACACCGTCCTGGGCCGATTCGGCACCGTCGACGAAATCGCCAAGGCCGCAGTCTTCCTCAGCGAAGACGCCACGTTCTGCACCGGCTCCGTTCTCACCGTCGACGGAGGCTGGGCGCTGTGACACACCACGACTGTGACGACCCACAACGAAGGGAAGAAACACCATGACCGCGACACTCACGCATTCGGCCGGAATTCCGGAGTCGGAGTACCTGACCCTCCGGGACCGCATCTTCGAAGCGATCTGGTCCGAACTCGATCCGCTGGAACAGCTGATCGAGGACGACGAGCAGGTTCCGCACGACATCGTCATGCCGATCCTCACCCGGATCGGCGCGCTCGGCCTGCTGGTCCCCCGCGAGTACGGCGGCAGCGGACTCTCGATCGCCCAGTACCTGCCGATCATCGCCGAGTTCGCCAAGGTGCAGGGCGGCCTGCGGGTCATCGTGCACGTGCACAACTCGTTCGCCCACGCGCTCTCCGAAATCGGGAACGAGCAGCAGAAGGCGGCGGTGCTTCCGGGCGCGGCGACGGGCCGGAATTCGGTCGCGTTCGCGCTCACGGAGCCGGGATTCGGGACCGGAGCCGACCTCGGCTCGACCGCGGTACGAGACGGCGACGACTACGTCATCACCGGCGAGAAATGGTTGATCACCAACTCGGACATCGCGTCTCACTTCATCGTGTTCGCGAAGACGACCGACCGCGAAGTCTCCGCGTTCCTCGTTCCCCGCGACACCGAAGGCCTGTCGATCGCGGCACTGCCCGAGACGATGGGCTGCAAGGGCACCGAGCACGGACACGTCACCCTCGACTCCGTCCGGGTTCCCGCCACCGCACTCGTCGGCGCCGAGGGGCAGGGCAACGAGCATCTCGAACGCGCCCTGGAGATCAGCCGGGTCTTCATCGCGGCAAGTTCGCTCGGTACCTCCGAGCGCGCCCTCGAACTGTCGATCGCCCACGCCAAGAGCCGCGTCACGTTCGGCAAGCCGATCGGCACGCGGCAGGCGGTCCAGCGGTACCTGGCGGAGATGGCCACCGACGTCTACGCCCTGCGCGGCATCCTGGCGGACGCGGCGAGGAAGTGGGATGCGGGCGAACGGATTCCGGCCGAGGCCAGTATGTGCAAGCTGTTCGGCCTCGAGGCGGTCGGGCGGGTGACCGACCGGGCGCTGCTCGTCCATGGCGGCATCGGTTACACGCGTGCGCATCCGATCGAGCGCCTGTACCGGGACGCCCGCCTCAACTGGCTCGAGGAGGGCACGCCGACGATCCAGTATCTGGTGGCGGCGGGACGACTGCTCGACGGGTACGCGTTCTCCGACGCATTCGAGACCTCGCGTCGACCCTGACCCGGCCATCCGCCGACCTGCAGCCGGGGCTCGGCTGCGGGTCGGCGCCGCCCTCGAAGGAGATGACAATGACGAACTCAGACCCCACCGTCCTCGTGGCGGGGGCACGAACCCCGTTCGGACGCTTCATGGGATCTGTCGGGTCTCACCGCCGAGGAACTGGGCGGCGACACGATCGGCGGTGCGCTGCAGTCCGGATGTGCCTGTCGGGAATCGACGCGATCACGCCGGCGCACCGAATGATCGCGTGCGGCGACGCGGTCCTGATCGATCACCTCGCGTTCGACGGCCTCCGCGATGCCTTCACCGGGTTGTCGATGGGGGCGCTGACCGAGGCCGGAAATCCCGGGTACGGCATCACGCGGGAGGCTCAGGACGGCTGGGCCGACGGTGCCTGCGCCGTCGTGGTCACGCGGAAGTCGACGGCCGTCCGCCTCGGCGTCCACTCGGATCGGGTGAGGGCGGCATCGGCGCGGCGGCGCTGTGCGGGGCGGCAGCCAGGGGCAGGCCCTGATCGTGCACGTCGCACGCACTCGGATCACAGACCCGGCCGCGCCGAACCCGTGATCCGGGCCGTCTAGACTCACACCTTCGACCGCCGGGAGACAAAGGGGCCCTTCGATGAGCGACAAGTACGACGCCAACCGGGACCGGGTCCTGCAGGTGGCCGCCGAATTGTTCGCGAAATCGGGGTACCACGGCACCGGCATCGCCGACCTGGGCACGGCGGTCGGGCTCGGCCGCGGGGCGCTGTACCACTACATCGGCAGCAAAGAGGCCGTCCTCTACGAGATCAGCAGCAGGCAACTCGCCCAGATGAACACGGTCGCCGACGAACTCGCGCTGTCGGAGGCCGATCCGGAGAAGCGACTGCGCGGCCTCGCCCGGGCGCTGATGCGCAACATCGCCGAACACCGCGCGGAGTGGACGGTCTTCTTCCGCGAGTACCACGCGCTGACGGACGAGCGTCGTGATCGCATCATCGTCGAACGTGAACGCTACGAATCGCATTGGCGGAACGCGTTGGAACAGGGCATTCGCGACGGGCATTTCCGCGTGCTCCCGCGGCTGATGGTGAAGGGCCTGCTGGGCATGTTCAACTACAGCTACCTGTGGATCACCCCCGCGGGCGCGGAGACGCCCGAGGAGATCGCGGACGAGTTCCTCGACGCCGTCATCATCGGGATGCGGGCGTGAGGCGCTCCGCGCCCGTGCGTGGTTAGCGAGTCCCTGCACTCGTTCGCCGCGCACGGGCGGCGCAGCTGCTGACTTGGACCCGCCAAGCCTGGCGCGACTATTCTCGTCGTATGAGCCCGTCCCCGGCCACGCCTGCCCGCTGTTCCATCGCGCGTGCGCTCGAGGTCCTGGGCGACCGGTGGACGCTGCTCATCGTCCGTGACGCGTTCTGGGGTCACAGCCGATTCTCGGAGTTCACGCGCAGTCTCGGTGTGGCGTCCGATGTGCTCACCGCCCGGCTGGCGTTGCTCGTCGACGAGGGAATTCTCGAGCGCCGCGCGTATCGCCAGGCGGGGTCGCGGGAACGTCAGGAGTATGTGCTGACCGAGAAGGGCAGGCAGTTGCATGTCGTGATCGGGGCGCTGGGCCAGTTCGGTCGCGACCACCTGCCGCGTCCGGGGAGCACCTCCCCCGAATACTCGGACGAGACCACCGGCGAGGCCGTGTCCCTGGCCTTTGTCACCGACGACGGCCGACGCGTGTCCGCATCGACTCTGCACGTGCAGCGAGGAGAACCGGCGCCCACGGGCGACTGACGAAGCCGGCCACATCGTGAGAAAACGACGGCTCGACCTCGTCATACCCATGCTAACTTGGAAAATCCAAGCCAGAGAGAGGCAAGAACGCATGTCCCATCAACACGGAGTTCACGCAGTCGAGAATTTCTGGGCCCGGGTGTGGCAGTCACCCCAGGATCCCCACGCGATCGACGAACTCGTGGTCGAAAACTTCGTCATCGTCAGCGGCGGAGAGACGATCCGCGGCCGGGCCGACTTCAAGGAATGGGTGCTGAAGTTCCAGTCCACCGTCGAGGATCTGGAGTTCATCCCCGTCGAAACGTTCCAGAACGCGGACGGCTCCCGCGTCGCGTCGCTGTGGGAGATGACCGGCCGCAATCGCGGATTCATGGGCACCGAACCCGACGGGCAGCCCATCCACCTGATCGGCACCGCCGTGTGGAACGTGCGCGCCGACGGGATGCTCGAATCCAACCGCGTGGAGCGCAATGCCTGGGAGCTGCACCGGCGGCTGACGGCCTAGGCGCTTCGCGCCCGTGCGCCTTTCTGGTTGTGGGAGCAACCAAAAAGGCGCACGGGCGGCGGAGCCGCCTACTTCGCTGCCGCGATCCGGGCCTCGGCGACGGCGTCGGCTGCGGCGCCGGCGAGGATGCCGTCCCGCTTCGCGATGTCGAGGATCTGCACGACGGTGGCGAAGATCTTCTCGACCTGCGCGCGGACGTCGTCGGCGGACGTGCCGAGCCGCTCGCCGGCGACCTGGATGAGTCCGCCGCCGTTGGCGACGTAGTCGGGGACCCACGTGATGCCGCGGTCACCGAGATCGTGCTCGACGATCGGGTGGGCGAGCTGGTTGTTCGCGGCCCCGCAGATCACCTGGGCGGTGATCGCGGCGACGGATTCGTCGGTGAGGGTGGCGCCCATCGCGCAGGGTGCGTAGACGTCGAGTTCCAGGTCGATGACGCTGGAGGCGATCTTCACCTCGGGGAAGTCGCGGGCCACCCGATCGAGTGCGGCTGCGTTGACGTCGGTGGCGACCACCGACGCACCGTCGGCGAGCAGCAGCTTGATCAGCTGGTAGCCGACCTTGCCGATGCCCTCGACCCCGACGACGCGTCCGGCGAGGCTCGGGGTGCCCCACTTCTCCTGCGCGCCGGCGCGCATGCCCTGGAAGACGCCGAGGGCGGTCATCGGGGCGCTGTCACCGGATCCGCCGGCGGACGTGTTGCGTCCGACGACGTACTCGGTGGCGCGGCCCATCACGTCGAGGTCGTCGGAGTTGGTGCCGACGTCACCGGCGGTGATGTAGCGCCCGCCGAGCGTCTGGACGAAGCGGGCGTACGCCTCGAGCAGCGCCTCCGACTTTCCGGTGGCCGGGTCGCCGATGATGACGGCCTTGCCGCCGCCGAGGTCGACTCCGGCGATCGCCGACTTGTAGGTCATGCCCCGCGACAGCCGCAGGACGTCCTTGAGGGCGGCGGCCTCGTCGGCGTAGGGGTAGAACCGGGTGCCGCCGAGCGCCGGTCCGAGGGTGGTGTCGTGGATCGCGACGATCGCCTTGAGTCCGGTGGCGGGGTCCTGGAAGAACGTCACCTGCTCGTGCGCGGTGTCGGTGGGGAAATCGGTCCGTTCGAACACTCCGGCGTTCTGGAGCGGTGCGGTGGCGTGACGTTCCGCGGTGAGAGTCATGTCTTCTCAGGACCTTTCCGAAGGGGTGGCGATGGTGATGGTGGAGGTGTCGACGCCGAGTTCGGCGAGACGCTGGAGGTAGACGGTGACGTTGCGCAGCTTGACGTCCTCGTAGCCCCGGACGAGGTCGGGAGTCGCGGCGATCAGCGTGGCGGTGTCGTAGGTGTCGGCGGTGAGGTCGGCGATCAGGCCGGCGACCGTGGCCTCGTAGTGCGCGAGCAGTTGACGCTCGAGACGACGGACCTTGGCGTAGCCGAACGGGTCGAACGCGGTGCCGCGCAGGAACTTCGCCTTGGCGAGGGTCTTGAGCGCGACGTGGGAGCGGGGGCCGAATCCGATCTTGGTCTTGCGGCCCATGGCCTTGAGGACCGGCGGGTGCAGCTTGTAGGTGAGCTTTCCGGCGCCGGGGACCTCGCCGGCGGCCGCGTCGAGGAAGGCCTGGTCGGTGAGCATCCGGGCCACTTCGTACTCGTCCTTGTAGGCGGTGAGCTTGTGCAGCCCGGCGGCGACGGCCTCGCTGAACTCGGTCCGGCTGCCCAGTGCGCGCTCGGCGTTCCACGCCTGCTGCACCAGGGCGATGTAGCGGGCGGCGACGCGGTCACCCTGGAAGGCGACCAGGTTCGCGGCCCGGCGTTCGGTGAGCTCGCGGGTCGCGCCGTCGAGGGTGGACCCGGCGAACAGGTGGGCCGGGACGACGGTGTCGCTGCGCTGCGGCACGGCGGCCGAGCTGGTGGCGTCGAGGAAGGCCGCCCGGTCGGCGACGGCGACGCGTCCCCAGTGGAACGCGGCCTTGTTGGACTCGACGGCCACCCCGTTGATCTCGAGGGCTTCCTCGATGAACCGGGCGGGGACGGGCAGCCCGCCGGCCTGGTAGGCGGCGCCGACCAGCAGGAAGTTGGCGGCGGCGGTGCTGCCGAACAGCGCGGTGGCGGCGGCGAGGCCGTCGATCGCGGTCAGTTCGCGGGCCGAGACGTCGAGACGCTCGAGCAGCTTGTCCTCGTCCGGGTAGCGGACGGCGGGGTCGTAGACCATGTCGCCGGTCGGGGTCTGGCTCGTCGATGCGACCGTGATGGTGCGGTCGGAGCTGCCGAAGCCGGCGTACTTGGCGTCGGCGGCGGTCAGCAGGTCGAACGCGAGGACGCAGTCGGCGGTCGCGGGGCTGATCCGGTTGGACGGCGCCGAGCTCCCCGCACGCGTCTTCTGGTCGCTCAGCCGCAGGTGCGACGTGACGGGTCCGGCCTTCTGGCTGAGACCGGTCTGGTCGAGTCCCTCGACGTGCAGCCCGGCGCGCAGCGCGGCCATGCCCAGCACCTGGTTGACGGTGACGATGCCGGTACCACCGACACCGGCCATGAACAGGTTGTGGGTTCCGGTCCACACGGCGGGATCGGGGTCGCCGATCTCCGGCGGAACCGGGATCTCGCGCAACGTCTTCGGCGCGCCCTCCTCGGGCAGTTCGACCGTCACGAACGACGGGCAGTCGCCCTCGAGGCAGGAGTAGTCGGTGTTGCAGCTGGTCTGGTCGATCTTGGTCTTGCGGCCGAACTCGGTGTCGACGGGCTGCACGGACAGGCAGTTCGACTTGACGCCGCAGTCGCCGCAGCCCTCGCAGACGGCCTCGTTGATGACGACGCGGGTGCGGCGGGCGGGCAGCTTGCCGCGCTTGCGCTTGCGGCGGGCCTCGGCGGCGCACTGCTGATCGAAGATGAGGACGGTGACGCCCTCGATGTCGCGCAGGACGCGCTGCGCCTCGTCGAGCCGGGTGCGGTCCCACAGCAGCGTGTTGGCGGCGAAGTGGGCGCCCTTGTGCCGCTTCGGGTCCTCGGCGCAGACGATGATCTGCTTGACGCCCTCGGACGCCAGCTTGTGGGTCAGCTGCGGCACGGTCAGCCCGGCCTCGGCGTCCTGGGCGCCGGTCATCGCGACGGCGGAGTTGTAGAGCACCTTGTACGTGATGTTGACGCCGGCCGCGACGCACGCCTGCACGGCGAGCTGGCCGGAGTGGAAGTAGGTGCCGTCGCCGACGTTCTGGAACATGTGCTTGACGTCGCTGAACGGGGCCTGCCCGATCCACTGCGCGCCCTCGCCGCCCATCTGGGTGAGCATCGTGACGGCACTGTCGGTGCGGCCGGACATGGTGACCAGGGTGTGGCAGCCGATGCCGCCGCCCGCGATCGATCCCTCGGGCACCGCGGTGGAGCGGTTGTGCGGGCAGCCGGAGCAGAAGTACGGGGTGCGCGACGTCGGGAGGACGGTCAGTTCGAGGCGCGGCGGCGGGGCCGGGGTCAGCGCGACCCGGTCCTTCAGGACGCGGCGCAGCGGTCCGGTGAGCCGGGCGGCGGTCAGTTCGCCGTCGACGGGGATCAGGTTCTTGCCCTGCGCGTTCTTCTTGCCCAGCACGGCGGGTGCACTGGCGCCGCCGTACAGGATGTCCTTGAGCTGGGACTCGACGAACGGCATCTTCTCCTCGACGACGAGGACCTGCTCGACGCCGTCGGCGAGTTCTCGAACCTTGTCGGCGCCCAGCGGGTAGGGCATGCCGACCCGGAGGATGCGGATGCCGGCGTCCTCGAGCTGGGAGTCGCCGAGCCCGAGGTCGAGCAGGGCCTGGCGCAGCGAGTCGTACGCGGTGCCGACGGCGGCGATGCCCAGCCACGCGGTGCGCGGGTTGACCTCGATCGCGTCGATGTCATTGGCGGCGTTGAACGCCTCGACCATCGCCCAGCGCGGGCCGTAGAGGTCGGCCTCGGCGTAGACGCTGTCGGGCGGGGACGCGAGCACGCGCTGCCGGTACGACCACGGCTTGCCGTTCCACTCGATCTCGGGGAGCACGATGTCGAGGCCGGCGAAGTCGCGGTCGAGGGTCCAGAGTCCGTCGGCGACGTCGGCGACGATCTTCATGCCCGACCAGCAGCCGGAGATCCGCGACAGCGCCACCCCGTAGAGGCCGAACGTGATGACCTCCTCTGCGTTGCGCGGGAAGAAGACGGGCATGCCCATCGCGGCCATGGACCGTTCGCTGGCGCAGGGGATGGTGGAGGACTTGGCGTTGGGGTCGTCGCCCACGAGGACGAGGACGCCGCCGCGCGCGTTGGCGCCGTACATCGCGGCGTGCCGGATGGAGTCGCTGGCGCGGTCGAGGCCGGGACCCTTGCCGTACCAGACGCCGACGACGCCGTCGTGGGTGCGCTCGCCCTGCGGGAGGTCCACCTGGCTGCCCCAGACGGACGTCGCGGCGAGTTCCTCGTTCATGCCGGGCACGAATTTCACGTCGTGGTCGGTGCTCAGCGTGGGGATGGCGGCGATGGTGCGGTCGAGGCCGGCGAGGGGGCTGCCCTGGTAGCCGGAGACGAACGTCGCGACGTTCAGGCCCGCGCGGCGGTCGCGTTCGTGCTGCTCCACCAGCTGGCGGGCGATGGCCTGGACACCGGTCATCAACACCGGACCCGAGTCGGCCCGGTATCGGTCGGCGAGATCAAAGGATGCTGCACTGGTGCGAGCGTCGTCTAGCTGAGTCATTGCGATTCCCGATCCGTCGCGTTGAGCATTTCGTGAGCTTGATCCTGTATCTGCTCTATGATTTGGTCAACGCAAATCGGATCAACTGATCAGTTCACGCAACAGGTGACGGTGGTCACTTCCCGGAGGTACCCAAAGTGCTCAGCATCGACAAGCTCGACGTGCAGTTGCTCGGACTGCTCGGCCAGGACTCACGCATGAGCGTGGCCGAACTCGCCAACTCGCTGGGCGTCGCCCGCAACACGGTGCAGTCCCGGATGAAGCGCATGGAGACCAGCGGGCTGCTCACCGGCTTCCGCCCAAACCTCGACCTCGCCGAGGTCGGCATTCCCATCCAGGCGTTCGTCGGGCTGGAACTCGAACAGGGCAAGCTGACCGCCGTCGGCAACCGTCTCGTCGACCTGCCGGAGGTCATCGAGATCCACGCGACCACCGGCCGGGAGGACCTGCTGGTGCGGGTGGCGACGTCCACGCACGCGGAGCTGCAGAAGTTGCTGGAGAAGATCGCGAACCTGCCCGGCATCACGCATTCGACGACCACCATCGCGCTGACGAGCCCGCTGCCGTACCGGATTCAGCCGCTGCTCGAGCACCTCACCGACGACTCCGGGTGGGGCCGGTCGACGGCACTGCCCCGTTCACACCGCTAGGACCGGTGCAGTAGTTTCAGACCATGAGTGAGAGTCAGGGACGAATCGCGTTCATCCAGGCCACGTGGCACCGCAGCATCGTCGACCGCGCACGCGACGGCTTCACCGACGAGGTGACCACGCTGGGCTATTCGAAGGACGATCTGGACTTCTTCGAGGTGCCGGGCGCGTTCGAGATCCCGCTACACGCACGCCGCCTCGCCCTCACGGGGCGTTACGACGCCGTCGTCGCGGCCGCGCTCGTCGTCGACGGCGGCATCTACCGGCACGAGTTCGTCGCGACCGCGGTGATCGACGGCCTCATGCGGGTGCAACTCGACACGGACGTGCCGGTGTTCTCGGTTGTGCTGACCCCGCACCACTTCCACGAGCACGACGAGCACCTCACCTACTTCGGCGAGCACTTCGTCAAGAAGGGCGCCGAGGCCGCGCGGGCCTGCGTCGCCACCGTCACATCGCTGAAGTCGCTGCCGACCGCGAACTGACGCGCCTCCCGAATCCGCAACGAGAACACCACCGCCGGTACGTACCGGCGGTGGTGTTCTCGTATTTCCGGGGTCGGGTGCGCTACCCGGCGACGAAATGCGACAGAATCGCCTGCACCGCAGCCGGGTCGATCTTTCCCGCATTACCCATCAGGCCGTTCATCAAGCCCATATTCATCTCCGCGATTCCACTCGAATGTCGACAGTCACGCTGGCTGTCGTCGGCGCGAGCGAGATCGTTACGGGGTCGAACTATCCGGCCCTCGCGTGCCGGTGCTGGACGAAGAGGAGCCAGAACACCGGCGCGCCGACGACGGCGAGGATGGTCGCGAACACGCGGAGCCCGACGTTCCCCTCACCGAAGGGGGCGATCATGAGGACGATCGTGCAGACGACGGCGCCGAGCAGTTGCCAGTGCGCGCCGAAGAAGCCCGCGATCATCGCCCATGCGTTGCGGGCGACGATGCGCGCCGGCGACTCGGGCTCGGGTGGGGGCGGCGGGGACGGGGTCACCGCAACCGTCGAGTTACGAGCGGCGGCCACCAGTTTCGGGGCGTGGGCGCCGAGCGGCGGGGTTTCGCCGTCGGGTTCGCACCGGAACAGGGCGATGCCGACGGCGTCCGCGTAGTCGACGGCCTCGTCGGTGTATCCGGGGCCGGAGAAGTACAGCAGTTTCCGGGCGTGGCTGGTTCCGCGGGTGCCGTAGAGGTTCGCGAGATCCGATTTGCCTGCGCTGCCGCCGCGCCACTTCACCTGCGCGTACGCGCGTGACGAGTAGACGTCGATGCCGCCGTCCGTGCCGCCGAGTAGCGCTGTCGCGTCGCCGTAACCGAGCTTCTGCATCTGCTCGGCGGCATTGATTTCAGCTTCAGCCGCCGTGCGTATGCGTGCCATGCCTCACTCCCCCAGATCGAACCAGTCTTTCCCTTCGAAGGTACCCGCAGATCCGGCCAAACCAGCTATCCGCCGGTGAACGTCACACAGTCGTCGTCGGATTGCAACGCACTGCAACCCTTCCCGGCCGCGTGCCGGCGTCGTACCGTTCGGCCCATCAGCAGGTTCACAACGAGGTGAGGGCGGATTCATGAGAGCAGCGCGCTTCCACGGACGACGCGACATCCGGATCGACGACATCCCCGAACCGGAACTACGGCCCGGCGCCGTGAAACTCCGGGTCGGGTGGTGCGGCATCTGCGGCACCGACCTGCACGAGTACCTGGAGGGCCCGATCTTCATCTCCCCGCCGGGACATCCGCATCCGCTGTCGCACGAGAACGCGCCGGTGACGATGGGCCACGAGTTCTCCGGGACGGTGGAGGAGGTCGGTGAGGGCGTCACCGATGTCGCGGTGGGCGACAACGTGGTGGTGGAGCCGTACTTCGTGTGCAACGAGTGCGCGTCCTGCACGGCGGGCAATTATCACCTGTGTACGAAGATGGGGTTCATCGGATTGGCCGGTGGCGGAGGCGGACTCAGTGAGAAGGTGGTGGTCGACCGCCGGTGGGTGCACAAGATCGGCGACATCCCGCTCGACGAGGCGGCCCTGATCGAACCGCTCAGCGTCGCGCATCATGCGGTCGTCCGCAGCGGGGCCGAGGCCGGCGACGTCGCGCTGGTCGGCGGTGCCGGGCCGATCGGACTCCTGGTCGCCGCGGTCCTGAAGGGTCTGGGTGTCACCACGATCGTCACCGAACTCAGTGACGCCCGGAAGCAGAAGGCGCTGTCCAGTGGGGTCGCCGATCACGTCGTCGACCCGTCCTCGGAGGACGTGAAGGCCCGGGTGCTCGAGCTGACCGGCGGCGTCGGCGCCGATCTCGGGTTCGAGTGCGCGGGGGTGAACGCCGTCCTCGACACCATCCTCGACGCCGTCCGTCCCGCGGCCGTGGTGGTGAACGTGTCGATCTGGGGCAAGCCCGCGACGGTCGACATGCAGAAACTCGTCCTCAAGGAGATCGACCTGCGCGGCACCATCGCCTACGTCCGCGACCACGAGGCGGTGATCGAGATGGTCCGCAGCGGGGTGATCGACCTGGCCCCGTTCATCACGGGCCGGATCGAACTCGACAACCTGGTCTCCGAGGGACTCACCACGTTGATCGAGCACAACGACACGGCGGTGAAGATCCTGGTCCGGGCGTGACCGTCAGTCGGGTTCGTCCGTCGACGGCGTCACCGCCCTGGCCTTGAGTGCCAGCCACAACTCCATGCGGTCGTCGGCCTGGTCGAGGTTCCGTCCGGTCAGCGCAGCGATCTTGTCGATCCGGTTCCGGACGGTGTTGCGGTGCACAGAGAGGGCGGCCGCCGCGGGGTCCCATGCCCCGTTGGCGCGCAGCCATTCCTCGAGTGTTCGCTGGAGTTCGACGCGTTCGCGCGGCTCGAGCTGATCGAGGGGTGCGAGGACGGCGGTCGAGAAGCCGCTGAGCACGTCGGCCGAGCCGAGGCGCAGCAGCAACTGGACGGTCTCCCCCTCCTTGGCGTCGACGGCGCGGCCCAGCCGGGCACTGACCGCGACGAGGGACCGCGCCTGCATCGCCGACACGGCCAGCGCGTCCACGGGAACCAGCGCGCCGATCCCGATCGCGCATCCCTCCGCGACCCCGGACAGCAGGTCCGCGAGCCCGGCGGACTCGGGGTGCGCGATCTCGATGTCCCAATTACGCTGCCGCAGGACGGCATCCGGGAGGGCCGAACCGATCCGGACGGTCAGATCGGCCACCGCGTCGGGAGCGGAGCGCACGACAGCGATCTGCAGTGGGTCGCGGGACAGCCCGATGCCGGCGGCGATCTGATGCGCGCGTTCCCGCCGAAGTCCGGGCCGGAGCAACTGCGCCAGCGCCGCCGCCCGCCGCTGCCGCTCGGGTTCGCCGGCCACGTGACGGCGTTCGAGTTCGAGCGACAGGAGCGAGACGAGAACATTGGACGCGTGACGCAGCGCGCTGTCCGCCGACCTCTCGAGCACGACGAACGCGAGCGGGTTCTCGATGCGAACGGGGTGCAGTTCGAGTTCCCGCCGTCCGGCGCCGCCGAACGCCGTCCAGCCCCTGGCGCGGGTGGTGTAGCGACCCACCTGATCCTCAGCGTCCTGCAGGAACGCCGCATCGACCCCGTCGGAGAGTTGGACGACCCCGCCCGACGCGTCCAGCACCGCGCAGAGTGAGCCGCTGACGGAACGCCACGTGTCGAGCAGTCCGCTCAGCGGCGACGGTCCGGCCGCGACCGCCGTGAGCCGATAGCTCAATTCGATGGCGTCCTCGAGCGCACGTTTCTCCTCCTCGGCTATCCGGGAGAAAATCCACTTGGTGATGGCGATGAACGGCACCGAATCGGGGGCGATGAGCAGCGGGACGCCGAATTCACGCGCCGCCTCGACGAGCGGCGCCGGTGGTGCCTGATAGGGCAGCCCGTGCCCCAGCCCCAGGCACAGCGCGGCGACCCCGCCCGCGACGCAGTCCCGGACGTAGTCGCGGCACCCGGACTCGGTCATGGGAAGCATGAGACCGACGGTCATCAGCAACTCCCCGCCCTGCAGCCAATCCCGCGGGCGCGTCAGTTCGGACACGTGCGCTGCGGTGATGGGGTTGTTCACCCCGGCCGTGCCGCTCATCGACGTGAGCCGGAGCGTGGGAGCGGACAGCACGTCCTGGACGGTGATCACCGGCATCCCCTTGTACGAATTGCCCAACCGTAATAGACGAACTGTACATCTCGCCTCTGGTGCCGGAGCGGCGCACTGCGCAGAGTAGTGATCAGAGCCACAGCACCTCCTAGGAGTTTCAGTGACAGATCACTCCGGCGACACCGCCGCGACCCTCGGTGGCACCATCGAGACCCGCTCGATCGACTACGTCCCCGAGGACGAACGTCACGGGAAGGTCCGCGACCAGGGCCCCTTCTGGTTCGTCGGAAACTTCCAGCCCTTCACGGTGGCCATCGGCTTCGTCGGTCCCGCCCTCGGCCTGTCGCTGGGCTGGACGGTCGTCGCGGGCATTCTCGGCATCTTCTTCGGAACGTTGTTCATGGCGTTCCACGCGTCGCAGGGACCGGTCCTCGGACTCCCGCAGATGGTGCAGTCCCGCGCGCAGTTCGGCTACCGCGGTGTCGTCCTCGCGCTGATCGGGACCTTGTTCACGTACGTCGGGTTCAACGTGGTGGACGTCGTCATCATCAAGTCGGGCCTGCACAGCATCTTCGGGTGGAACGCGGCCGTCATCGCCGTCGTCATCACCGCCGTCGCGACGCTCCTCGCCATCTACGGCCACGACCTGCTGCATCTGTCGTTCCGCGTGCTGTTCTGGCTGTCGCTGCCGCTGTGGGCCATCCTCACGTGGGGCGTCGTATTCGGGCACGCCGGCGGCAACGCGGGCGCCACGACGGGCGGGTTCACGCTGCTGGCGTTCATCGCCCAGTTCAGTGTCGCGGCCTCCTACAACATCACGTACGCGCCGTACGTGTCGGACTACTCGCGGTACCTGCCGCGCAACACGCGGACGTCGGCGATCGTGTCGGCCGTGTTCCTCGGCGCCTCCGCGTCGCCGGTCTGGCTGATCCCGGTGGGCGCGTGGATGGCCACCCGACTCGGAGCGACGGATGCGCTCGCCGGCATCCACGACGCCGGCAACTCGGTGGTCCCGTTCCTCGGCAGCGTGCTCGCCCTCGTCGCGACGCTCGTACTGGTGGCCACCATGGGCCTGAACGCGTACAGCGGCATGCTCACCGTGATCACCGGCATCGACTCCTTCCGGAAGGTCACCCCCTCCCGCCGGATCCGGGTGGTGACCGTCCTCGCGCTGGCGGCGGTCTGGCTGGTGCTGAGTCTGCTGTTCACCGATTCGACGACCGTCCTGAACACGACGCTGCTGATCATGCTGTACCTCCTCGTGCCGTGGACCGCCGTCAATCTCACCGACTTCTTCTTCGTGCGCCGCGGGCACTACGCCATCACCGACCTGTTCACGCCGGACGGGTTGTACGGAATGTGGTCGTGGCGGGGCATGACCGCCTTCTTCGCCGGCATCGTCGCGTCCGTTCCGTTCATGGTGCTGCCGTTCTACGTCGGACCGATCGCCGCGGCGCTCGGTGACGTCGACGTCGCGTTCGCGGTCGGCCTCGCCGTGTCCGGGATCGTGTACTGGTTCCTGTCCCGGTCGCTCGACCTCGACACCGAGGAACGGTTCATCGAAGACAGCGAAGCCGCACTGGCAGTCGAGGAGACACCCGCTCATGGCTGACACGGCGACGACAGCAGACGTCCAGGACGCGATCGACGCGCTGATCCGGGCATTCGGCGAGCACGACACGACCGCCTACTTCGAGGCGTTCAGCCCGGACGCGACGTTCGTCTTCTACACCCACCCGGTGCCGCTGCCGAGTCGCGAGGCCTACCGAGAACTGTGGACCGAGTGGGAGTCGGACGGTTTCCTCGTCCTGGCGTGCCGCTCCAGCGAGCAGAACGTCACGTTCCCGGCCCCGGATGTCGCGGTGCTGACGCATCGGGTCGGCACCACGGTGCGGGATTCGACGGGAACTGTCGAACTCGACGAGCGGGAGACGATCCTGTTCCGGCGTCGCGAAGGCTCGGGCTGGATCGCCGTCCACGAGCACTTGTCGCCCCAGTCGAACACAGACTGATAGCTGTCAGATAGCTGGCTCGACGTGCACCACGTCACATCAGGACCCCGTCGGGTTGCGGAGTCAGGCTCCCGACGGTGTACTGGTGAGTAACCCTGCCCGGCTCGGCCTATCGCGAAGGTGCACAGATGACGGACGAACGGCCCGCCAAGAACCAGACCCGACCGGACAAGGCGACGCGATCGACGCCGAAAGAAGAGACCGCGGACGTCTCCAAGACCGATCTCGCGGCCGTCGTCGACGCGCTGACGGCGACGAACGAGAAGAACTTCGACTTCTGAAACCCGAGCGTCAGTCCCGTTCCCGGTGCGGCACGAATTCGAACGTCAGGCACGCGAACGCCACGGGCAGCAGGTAGCGGAAACGCAGGAGCACGTAGCGCCGGTTCCCCGTCGCATGGAACTTGCCGAGGTAGCGGTACAGCGACTCCAGCGCGATCAGCGCGTCGCCCAGGTGCAGGACGCGGCGGAAGAGCCGGGCGCCGGCACCGGGTGCGTCGGGGTCGAGGAGTTCGGGAAACGCCGCGAACGACAGCGAGACGTAGCGCGCACCGGTCCGCTCGGCGTACCGGATGACGTCGACGGTCATGCGTTCGTCGGTGCCGTTCGGGGCGCCGTCACCGCGCCACGGCACGTCGAGGCTCAGCTCGCGGGCGGAATCGGCGGTGCCGTACCGCTGGAAGGCGACGGCGCGACCGGTGCAGTCGCGGGCGACCACGAGGAGAACACCGGGAAGCGTGCCGTCCAGCAGGTGATCGAGGATCATCGAGAATCCGCGGCGCTGATGTCCGGCGCGGGCGTCGTCGACGATGCCGATGAGTTCCCGGCGTGTCGGTTCGTCGAGCGCGGCTTCGGGGACGATCTCGGTGGTGAGCCCGGCGTTGCGGGTGCGCTGCACCGCCTGCCGGAGGTTCCGGAACTTCCTGCCGTGCAGGGTGAAGGATCCGACGTCGATCACCACGTCGCGGCCGATCGGGACCGCCGTCAACGGTTTTCGGGTGTCGCCGCCGATCTCCCACAGCCGGGTGACCCGCTCCCCCGCGCCGAGCACCGCGACGCGCCACCCGCGTTCGGCCGCGAACTCGTCGAACGCGTCGAGGAGCGCCGCGAGCCCCCGCGGGTCTCCGATGGGATCGCCGGAGACGACGGCGATCCCGGACCGCGCCCGGTAGGCGATCGCCGCGGTGCCGGACGCGTTGAAGTAGTACGACTTCGCCGAATTGAGGGCGAACGGCGACAGTGGATCGTCCGTGGTCCGCTGGATCAGCGAGAAGACGCGGGCACGGTCCTCGGGCTGCGGCACGCTGCGCACCGGAAGCATCAGGACGGGTCCGGTGGCCACGAGGAGCAGGAACCCCGGGGTCGAATGTGCGCTCGAATAGGCCACATCCGCGACCGCCACCATCAGCACCGCCGCGGCCGCATGCGTGACGGTGACGGGCCGTCGCAGGTGCAGTCCCCGGGCCACGAGCAGGACGGCGATTCCGGACGCCACCATCCACGTGCGGACGGGACCCGACCGTCCGGCCATCCACATGAGCACGAGGCCGACCACGACAGTGGCGCCGACGAGCGCCATCCGCGCCGCGGGCGATTCGGGCCGGTAGACCCGCAGCCCAGGCACGGTCGTCGGTGTCGATTTCGAATTCTGCACGCGCACCCCTGCACCCGGAAACGACTGTTCCGTACCTCCAATCTAGCGGCTCCGCCGCCCGTGAGTGGGTAAGGAGTCCCTGGACTCGTTACGCACTCACGAGCGAAGCCGTGGTGGCGGCGCACCGTGCGGCAGGGACGGCCCGACCGCGGTGAGCGAGCCGGCGGCACGCCCCTTGCCCCAGCCGAGTTTCTCGCGGTACCGGCCGATGTGGTCCTCCGGGATGCGCTGACCGTCGACGAGCGGAGTGGACTGCGGGTCGACGTACAGCGCGTCGACCGGGCAGTACGCCTCGCACATGAAGCACGTCTGGCAGTCCGATTGCCGCGCGATCACGGGGATCCCGGTGTCGGTGCGGTCGAACACGTTGGTGGGGCACGCGTCGACGCATTTGTCGCAGCCGATGCACGCCTCGGCCAGCAGAACCTCGATCACGACGCCACCCGCAACAGCCCGTCGTGCACCGCGGCGGTCGAGGTCCAGACGTCGTCGAGCCCACCGGTGAGGATGTGGTGGTGCTGGGTGGGGTCGAGGTCGGGATAGTCGGCGCGCTTGCTCATTCCGCGGGTCTCCGTCCGCGCCAGCGTCGAGTGGTACATCCACCGGCCCACCGCGGTGATCGCGGCGGCCTGCCGGGCACGCACCCGCTCGTCGCCGGAGTCGCCGCCGAGGCCGGCGGACAGTGCCGTCCACAGCGACTCCAGTTCGCCGAGCGCGCCCTGCACCCGCGTCCCGTCCCGCAGGTAGTTCTTCTCGTACGGGATGAGTTCGGCCTGCGCGGCCGCGACGACGGCGGACGCCTCCAGCCCCGGCCGCCCCGTCGGCCGCAGCCCGGCCCCGCCGGCGGGACGCAGTTCGCCCGCAGCGACCCGACGTTCGGTTCGCGCAAACCTAGCGGCCCCGGTTCCGGCCCAGCTGCCGGACGACATCGCCCACGCCGAGTTGTGGCTGCCGCCGCCGGTGAAGCCGCCGCAGATGCGTTCACGGGTCGCGGCGTCCCCGGCCGCGAACAGCCCGGGCACCGAGGTGGCGCAGGTGTCGTCGACCACCTCGATGCCACCGGTTCCGCGGACCGTGCCCTCGGCGAGCATGCTGACCTCGAAGCGGTCGGTGAACGGGTTGATCCCGCGACGGTCGAACTGCAGGAAGAAGTTCGGCTGGCCGAGCCGCATCTGGCGCTGCACCTCGTCGTCGGCGCGGTCGAGCTGGGCGAACACCGGTTCGGACAGCAGTGTTTTCGCGATCACCGACCGCCCCTTGGTGGAGCCGGCGCCCTCGAGGACGCTGCCGTCGGCGTGGAAGAACGTGGCGTAGCCGTAGTAGGCGGTCTTGGTGATGGTGGAGTTGGCGGGAACGATCGCGTAGGCGTTGGAGAATTCCATGCCGGAGAACGTGGCCCCCACCTCGGCGGCCATCAGCGCACCGTCGCCGGTGTCGACGTTCGTGCCGAGCGCGCGGGACAGGAACGCGCAACCGCCGCTCGCGATCACGACGGCGCCCGCGCCGATCCGGTAGTCGCGGTCGTCGTGGCGCTGGTAGCCCGCCGCGCCGCGCACCCGGCCGTCGGTGTCGACGAGCAGTTCGAGGGCCGGCGAGTGGTCGAGAATCCGGACGCCCGCCTTCTTCACCCACGCGCGCATGCGTCGCATGTATTCGGGCCCTTGCAGTCCGGTGCGGATCTGCTTCCCGGTGTCGGGGTCGACCGGGAACGGGTACCGGCCCTCCTCGGCGAGCAGATTCATGGTCGCGTACGTCTGGTCGAGGACGCGGTCCATCCAGTGGTGATCGGCGAGATGTCCGCCGAGTGCTTCGCGGCTGGCCTTGGCCTTCGCCCGCGCGGACGGGTCGGGGTCGACGTACCAGACGCCGGTGCCCGAAGGCGCGGTGGCGCCGCTGGTTCCGCAGTACCCCTTGTCGACGAGGACTACGTCCGCCCCGGCTTGGCGTGCGCGGAGGGCGGCCCACGTTCCGGCGGGGCCGCCGCCGATGACGAGGACGTCGGTGCTCAGGTCGAGAAGTTCGGTCATGAAGGGCGCTCCTGTCGAGGCGGAACAACTGCCCTTCGACGCTTCCGCACTTCGGGCGTCCCCGCCATCGTCAGAATCATCGTGAACCGAATCGCCCGTGCGCCTTTCTGGTTGTTCCAGCTACCAGAAAGGCGCACGGGCGCTATGCGCCCTGACCGTAGTCGACGCTCAGCCAGTGCTCCGGCCGCATCCGGATGATGATCGCGTTGTCGTCGTACGCCTGCTCCACGAACGGGTCGACCTCGTCGGCGGGGAGGTAACGAGCGGCGAGTCCACGGACGATGTCGGCGGTGGGTGCTTCGTCGAACTCCGCCGGACCTTCGACGCTGACGTACCGGTACGGCGGCTTCTCGTGCTGGGCGACGAGGCTGAAGCGGCCGGAGGCGCGGATCAGCCGCTCCTTCAGCGAGCCGCGCCCGGTCCAGACGTACGGTTGGCCGCCGGGTTCGTAGCCGTACCAGATGGGCACCGCAAGTGGGGCGCGTCCGTCGCGGTCGACGGCGATCACCCCCACGTGCACGTCGGCGAGGAACTTCTGACGTTCGTCACTGGTCATCGACAACTGCGACATTTCAGTCTCCGCTCTGGTGATCGGGTTTCGACGGTGGTGCGGGGTCGAGCAGTTGGGCGAGGTGTTTCGACGATCGGTTCGGATCGAGTTGCCGCACCTGCATGTGGCAGCTGAACCCGTCCGTCAGTATTACTGCATCTTCGGGACTCTCGCGCAGCGCGGGGGCGAGTGCCTGCTCCGCGACCTGCATGCTGAGGTCGTAGTGGTCGGCCTCGAATCCGAAGTTACCTGCGACGCCGCAGCATCCGGTGGCTTCCCGCACGCGCGGCACCCCGACGGCCTGCAGTGCCTTCCGCTGGGCCGCCGCGCCGAACACCGCGTATTCATGGCAGTGCGTCTGCACGGTGACGTCTTCGGGCACCGGCACACTCGGGCTCCAT
Source organism: Rhodococcus sp. P4_B6 (assembly GCF_056402215.1). NCBI lineage: Bacteria > Bacillati > Actinomycetota > Actinomycetes > Mycobacteriales > Nocardiaceae > Rhodococcus > Rhodococcus sp. P4_B6. The sequence continues at coordinate 52,442 of NZ_JBFUHV010000051.1, forward strand.
CCGGACTCGGTGCGTTCGAGCACCGCACCGGCGAAGCTGCGGATGCGGGCGGCGACGCGTCGTGCGGCGTCGGTGTGGACGAGTTCGGGCAGGTCCTTCCGGAATGCGGCGGCGCAGCTCGGTTCGAGGACGACGATGGGCCGGTCGGTGCCGTCGTCGAGGAGTTCGGCGGCCCTGGTGAGGGTCTTGGTGGCCTGCTTCAGCTGTCCGGTGGAGATCCAGGTGAGCCCGCAGCACACGTCGCTGCGGCACTGCGAACTCAGGCCCGCGTCGGCGAGCACCCGCGACGCGGCCCCGACCACCTCGGGACGGAACCCACGCGTGAACGTGTCGGCGAGTATCACGACGTCCGCGGTGCCGGCCCGCGACGTCTCTCCGACCTCGCGGCGGATCTGCTTGCGGGACGCGAACTCCGGCATCGACCGGTGCGGGGTGAGACCACCCAGCMTGGCCGCGACCTTCGCGAGCCGGCCGGCGGTGAGCCGATTCACCACGGGCGCCGAGCGTTCCGCGATCTTCAGCCACACCGGCAGCCAGCCGAGGGAGTAGTGCGACAGCGGCCGCACCCGGCCACGGTAGTGGTGGTCGAGGAACTCGGATTTGTACGTGGCCATGTCGACGCCGACGGGGCAGTCGGTGGAGCAGGCCTTGCAGGACAGGCAGAGGTCGAGGGATTCCTTGACGTCCTCGGACCGCCAGCCGTCAGCGACGGTCGGCGAGTTGCGGACCATCTCCTGCAGGGCGCGGGCCCGGCCCCGGGTGGAGTCCTTCTCGTCCCCGGTGGCGCGGTAGCTGGGGCACATCACCCCGCCGGTCGACGCGCGGCAGCGGCCCACCCCGATGCAGCCCTGGACGGCGTGGACGAACGGTGCGACGGGGACGTCGCTGGTGGGGGTGAGGTCGAAGGTGGTCTGCCAGGCCCGCGGGTTCACGCCGTCGAGGGCGAGGCTGCCGAGCAGCGGTTCGGGCTCGACGATGCTGCCGGGGTTCAGCACGGCCGCCGGATCCCACAGGCGTTTGAACGTGGCGAACGCCGCCATCATGGTGGGCGTGTACATCATCGGCAGCAGCGCCGACCGGGCGCGGCCGTCGCCGTGCTCACCGGACATCGATCCGCCGAACCGCACACAGAGTTCGGCGGCACGGTGGATGAACCGCGACATCACGTCCCGGCCCTCGTCGGTGCGCTGGTCGAAGTTGATGCGGATGTGCATGCAGCCGGCGCCGAAGTGCCCGTACATCACCCCGGTGAGGTCGAATTCGGCGAGCAGCGCCTTGATGTCGACGAGGTAGTCGGCCAGCTGATCGGGTGCGACGGCGGAATCCTCCCAGCCCGTCCAGGATTCGCCGCCCTCGACGAGCCGGGCGGACAGTCCGGCGCCGTCCTCGCGGACCCTCCACAGCGACGCACGTTCCGCCGGGTCCCCGACGACGCGCGAGTCGACGAGGCGTCCGGCCGCACGCAGCTTCGAGACCAGTTCTGCCCCGCGGAGTTCGACCTCCGCGAGGTCCTCGCCGTCGAGGTCGACGTACAGCCAGGCCTGACCGTCGGGCAGCCCGACCACGGAGTCGGCGCCGCGGAGGTGCCGCATGGTGTCGACGATCGCCGAGTCGATGCCCTCGATGGCGGCGGGCGAATAGTCGAGGATGATCGCGTTGTCGCGGGCCGCGTCCACCAGGTCGTGGTATCCGAGGCACAGCAGCATCGCCGCGGACGGCACCGGCACCAGCGCGACGGTCGCGGCCACGATCACCGCGCACGTCCCCTCGCTTCCCACCAGCGCGCGGGCCACGTCGAAGCCGTTCTCGGGCAACAGGTTCGCCAGGTGAAAGCCGGATACCTGGCGTGGGATGCGGCCGAGCTCGAGCCGGAAGTCGCCGAGATGCTCCTGCGTCAGTTCGTCGAGTCCGGCGGTGATCCGCGCGGCCTCGCCCACCGCGGGCGTGTCGTCGGGATCGGTGGCCCGCAGCCCGTCGCGGGTGGCGGTCAGCCGGTGCCCGCTCGCGGTCACCACGTCGAGTGCGACGACGTGATCGGACGTGCGGCCGTAGCGGACGGAGTGGTTGCCGCAGGCATCGTTGCCGATGGCGCCGCCGACCGTCGCGCGGGACTTGCTGGACGGGTCCGGCGCGAAGGTGAACGCGCCGTCCGTCGCCAGTTGCACGTCCTTCTGCAGATCCGTCAGCACGATGCCGGGTTCGACGACGGCGGTGCGGGCGGACGCGTCGACGGCCCGCACCCGGTTCATGTGCCGGGAGAAGTCGAGCACCACTCCCCTGCCGATCGCGTTGCCGGCGAGCGAGGTCCCGCCGCCGCGGCTGGTGACGGGGATGCCGCGGTCGGTGCAGGCCCGCACGATCGCCACCACGTCGGCGGGCCTGTGCGGAAACGCCACGGCCAGCGGCGGCACCCGGTAATTGGAGGCGTCGAAGGAGTATTCGGCGCGCCGGCGCGTTCCGGTGTCGAGGTCGATGCCCAGCTCGGCGAGCTCGGCATGCAGTTCGGCGGCGGGGCGCGTCAGCTCAGCCACGCGCAGCCCTGCCCTCGGAGTCAGCAACCGGAATCGTCGTCAGCGGGGCCATGGCTACATCGTCGAGCCGCCCCCGAAGATTGTCAACAATCCACTCCGTGAGCCGGTACGGTACGGAGGGGTGAGCGTCGTGCGAACGTCTGCACCCGCCCGGCGACAGCTGGCCGTGCGGGTGGGCGGCGCTGCGTGGGTGCTGATCGCGCTGTATTTCCTCGCGGAGGTCGTGACCGCGCGCGCCTGGCCGCGGCCGTACCGGGTGCGGACGAGTTCCGTCAGCAATCTGGGTGTCACGGGCTGCGACGGGTCGGCGGCCCAGGTCGCGGCCGTCCGACTGTGCTCGCCGCTGCACGCGGTGATCAACAGTGCGTTCGTGCTGACCGGGGTGTTCATCCTCGTGGGGGCGGTGTGCCTGCGCGACTTCCTCCCGCCCGGCATCCTCCGCCGCACCGCGCTGGCCCTGTTCGGTATCGCCGCTGTCAGCGCCGCGCTGACCGGCGTGGTTCCGATCGACGTGGACGCCCACCTCCACCAGGTCGTCGCGACCCCGACGTTCGTCGCGCGCAACGCCGCCATGATCGTCGTCGCGATCGGGCTGTACGGGCGGTGGCGCCTCTTCGCACTGTGGACCGGCCTGTGCTGCCTGGTCGGGATCGTCGGGATGGCGGCGATCCTCCTCCGCGAGGGACCGTTCGGAATCACCGAACGCCTCGCGCTCTACCCGTTCACGGTGTGGGTCGTGACCGCCGGGTTCAGTGCGCTTCGCGCCCGTGCGCCGTTCTGGTTGCTCTGACTACCAAAAAGGCGCACGGGGCGCCGAAGGTGCCACCATGGAGTGATGTCCACAGCCCTCACGCATGCCGCCGCTTCTCAGCAGGTCGCGGAGAACGGCCGCATCTCGATCGAACCCAATCGCAAGCGCCTCCGGGTGTTCTTCGGCGGTCAGGCGGTCGCCGACACCACCCGGTCGGTGTACCTGTTCGAGAAGGGACACCTGCCCGTCTACTACATCCCCCGCGACGACGTGAACTTCGACGTCCTCCAGCCCGTCGACGCGACCACCACCTGCCCGTGGAAGGGCAAGGCGCGGTACTGGGATCTCGTCGTCGGCGACCGTCGTGCCGAGCAGTCGGTGTGGGGTTACGACGAGAAACTCGCGGATTCCCTCGACCTCAGCGCGTACGTCGCGTTCTACTGGCACCGGATGGACGCCTGGTACGAGGAGGATCAGCAGGTGTTCGTCCACGCCCGCGACCCGTACGTCCGGGTGGATGTGCTGCCGTCGTCCCGGCACGTGGAGGTCTTCGTCGGCGACACCCTGGTCGCCGACACGGTCCGCCCGCGACTGCTGTTCGAGACGTCGCTGCCGGTGCGCTACTACATTCCCCGCATCGACGTGCGGTCCGAGTTCTTCACCGCCTCCGATACCAGGACGTCCTGCCCGTACAAGGGGACGGCGTCGTATCTGTCGTTCACCGGGACCGAGAGCACCGATCCGGTGGAGGACGCCGCCTGGTTCTACCCGTTCACCACCGCGGAGGCGTCGGGCATCGGCGACCACGTCTCGTTCTACCCGGACCGTGTGCGGATCGTCGTCGACGGCACACCGGTGGAGAACTGATATGGACGCAGATTTGTCAAGAGGGCAGCAGGAGGCGGACGTCCAGGACCGTCGTCGAGGGACGTCCGCCTCGGGTGGCCCCGGATGAATCTGTTGGTTGGTGGCGAGCGTGTCGGTTGTCGACGCGTTGTCGAAGTCTGATATGCGCGGGTTGGCTACCGCAAAGACAGTTGTTCGGCTGGAGTGGATCGCTGGTCTAACCTCGAGCGTGATCCCAACGTGCAGTTGAGGATTGCTCATAGT
>NZ_JBFUHV010000052.1:0-56593 GCF_056402215.1 Rhodococcus sp. P4_B6
GACATCGAATCCTCGACCGTCACCTGCTGCTTGCGACCGTTTTGGACGTCCTTGTCGGTGCGCCCGAGCGAGGGCAGGATCAGCGCGGCCCGCCCGGTCACCAGGTGGGAGCGGTTCAGTTTCGTCGACACCTGCACCGTCAACGCACACCGGCGCAGCGCCGCCTCGGTGGTCTCGGTGTCCGGGGTCGCGGAGACGAAGTTGCCGCCCATCCCGACGAACACCGACGCCGTCCCGTCCCGCATCGCCCGGATCGAATCGACGGCATCGAGGCCGTGCGTGCGCGGGGACCGGATACCGAACTCCGCATCCAACGCCGCCAGGAACGCTTCGGGCATCTTCTCCCAGATCCCCATCGTCCGGTCACCCTGGACGTTGGAGTGCCCGCGCACCGGGCACACCCCCGCCCCGGGTTTGCCGATCATGCCGCGCATCAGCAGCAGGGCGACCGCGTCCTGGATGGTGGCGACCCCATGGGTCTGCTGCGTCAGGCCCATGGCCCAGCAGATGATGGTCTTCTCCGACGCGATCAGCGCGTCCGCGGTGGCCCGGATCTGTTCGAGGGTCAGGCCGGTGGCGGCGATGACGGTGTCCAGGTCGACGGTGTTGCGGATGTGGGCGGCGTAGTCGTCCCACCCGGCGCACTGCTCGCGCAGGAAGTCGTGGTCGAGGATTGTGCCGGGGGCGGCGTCCTCCGCGTCGAGGACCAGTTTCGCCAACCCCTGGAACAGGGCCTGGTCGCCGCCGATCCGGATCTGCAGGTACTCGTCCGCGATCTGCACACCGTCCCCGACCACCCCGTGCACCTTCTGCGGATCCTTGAACCGCAACAGTCCGGCCTCCGGCAACGGGTTGATCGCGATCACCTTCGCCCCGTTGGCCTTCGCCTTCTCCAGGGTCGAGAGCATCCGCGGGTGGTTGGTGCCCGGGTTCTGCCCGGCGATCAAAATCAGGTCCGCGTTCTCGAGGTCGGGAACCGACACCGACCCCTTCCCGATCCCGATCGTCTCCACCAACGCACTACCCGACGATTCGTGGCACATGTTCGAGCAGTCCGGCAGGTTGTTCGTCCCGAACGCCCTAATCATCAACTGATACACGAACGCCGCCTCATTGCTGGTGCGCCCGGACGTGTAGAACACCGCCTCGTGCGGCGACGCCAACGCCCGCAACTCGCCGGCGATCATCGCGAACGCCGCGTCCCAGCCGATCGGCTCGTAATGCGAGGCCCCCGGCAACAACACCATCGGATGCGTCAACCGGCCCTGCTGCCCCAACCAGAACTCGGTCCGACCCAGCAGATCCGACACCGAATGCGCCGCGAAGAACTCCGGCCCGACCTTGCGGGTGGTCGCCTCCTCCGCCACCGCCTTCGCCCCGTTCTCACAGAACTCCGCATGCTTGCGGTGCCCCGGAGTCTCCGGCCACGCACACCCCGGACAGTCGAACCCCTCCCGCTGGTTCAACTTCATCAACGTCCGGGCCGTGCGCACCGGACCCATCTGCTCCAGTCCGCGGCGCAACGACACCAACACCGCAGGAACACCTGCCGCATAGGACTTCTCGTGCGTGACGACCACGTCGGATTCGTTGATGTCGTGCTTCGGTGCGGGCATGGTATTCCTTCGAGATCTGCGGGACGAACTACTATCCAGGACTGGTTGGGTTCTTGCGGTGTCGTGGTCGTCGGCGTTGTTCGGGTGGGTTGTTCGACTGTTGGTCGCGGTGTTCCGCTCGTTCGTCGGCGGGAAGATCGCGCGGGCCCTCGTCGTGGATCCGGGTGAGGTGTTCATCGTATCGGTCGGTCGTCATGCCGAATTCGACGAGTACGTCTTCGGATCGTGGCCCACCGAACAGCGACCACCGGCGGGCGAATTCGAGGATGGCGGCATCGAAGCTGTCCACGGCGTTGTCCTTTCGACTGTTCGGCGACGGCACTTCTTGGTTAGGGGTGGTCGCTCGCGTGCGCGTGCGTTGACTCTGGGCAGTGTGAGTTGGCGAAGACGTCGGTTCCGCTCATTGCGATCCAGCGTCGCTGAATTCGGGCGAGCGCGATTTGTCGGGCGAGGTGCCGGATGAATGCCGCGGACCGGTTGGGCGCGAGCAGGCCAGCGAGGGCGATGACGGCGTGGGTGGCCAGTAGGAGCACTCGGAGGTTCCTCATCATGGGGCGCCGCGCGCAGGGGCGCGGATACGTCCCTGCGATCGATGCGTTCGGGGGTGTTGTTCAGACCGGTGTACCGGTGGGATGCTCACCGTCGCTGTCGATCGCCGCACGCAGCGCGTCCCGCGAGTCGATGTCGAGTTTCCGGTAGATGTTGCGCCGGTGCCATTCGACGGTGCTCATCGTCAGGTAGAGCGTTTCGGCGATGCTCCGAGTGGTCAATCCGTCCGCGAACAGTGCGGCGATACGTTGCTCGCTGGGCGTGAGGGCATTGAGACCGTGGATGACCTGTCGGCGGGGTCGTGCGCCACTGACGAGCAGTTCCTGATGGGCCTGTCGTTCGACTGCCGTCGCCCCGGAGCGGTGGGCGAGATCAAGTGCCTCGCGCAAGGTCTCGCGAGACCGAACTTTCTTCCCGATCCGGCGTTGCGCGGATCCCAGTTCGATGAGGGTGCGGGCGAGCTCGAGCGGCGAGCTTTCGGCGGATTCGAGGACGGTGACCGACTCTTCGAGTAGGGCGATCTCGGGGTTGGGTGAGGCCACCAATGCTCGCTCACGCAGGGCCGAGCCCAGGGTGGAGCAGAGGCCGAACTGGCGTGCGAGCTCGATGTCGCGGTCGATCAGCTCGATGGCCGCTTCGGTTTTCCCGGCCGCGTGCAGGGCGCGGCCGGCGAGTGAGCGCCAGGGGGCGAGCATGTAGCCGGGGTTGTGGAAGCGGTTGTTCTCGAGGAGCTTCCCGACGCGTAGGAAGTCATCGGATGCGCCGTGGAAGTCGCTCTGCAGCAGGCGCAACCGGCCACGCGCCATGTAGAACCAGACGTTCAGCGTGCGTGTTTCCCGGCTGCGCAGTTGCGCCTCGGCGTCGTGGAGGACTTCGGCTGCCTGTTCGAGTTCGCCGCGGTCGATCAGGCAGTAGGCCAGAATTCCCTGTGGGGCGGGGACGGTCGAGTTCCATCCGCGTTTCATTCCGATGATCGCGGCCTGAGCGTCGACCATTGCCTCGCTGACACGGCCGAGGGAGTACATCGCCATGGAACGGGCGAGCGAGATTTCGGCGAAGATCAGCGAGTCACCCCGCATCCGGGCGTCGGTGAGGACGCTGTCGGCGACTTCGGCGGCGTCGTGGGCTCGGCCGCACCAGGTCAGGGCGAGGATGGCGTGGCTGATGGTCATGCCGTCGGAGGTTTCGCGCCAGAGCTTCACGCTGTCGCCGAGTGCCTGGAGAACCAGTTCCGCGTGGTCGGCGGAGCGGGGTTCGGACATGGCACGGAAGACTGCCAGGTGCAGGATCAGGAGTCGCTCGGCTGAGGTGAGGTCGGATTGTGCCGGGAACGTCGTGGCCAGTGCGCTGACCCGTTGGTGGGCCTCGTGGGGACGGTCGACCAGGTACGCCGCAGACGCCATGTAGCCGGCCTCGAATCGCAGCGCGAGGTCGCGGTCGGTGTGGGTGAAGGTGTCGGCTCCCTTGCGGAAGACGGTCAGGGCCTCCGCGGGGCGCCCGTATCGGAACAGGGTCTGGCCGAGTGCGTACATCGCTCGGGCCTGCTCGTCGGGTTCGTCGATCAGTTCGAGTGCGGACTCGAGGTGGACCAGGGAGTTGGTCTCCCCGGCAGCGGCTTCCATGATGCCGAGATCGATGAGCAGGTTCGCGTGCTGGCGCGGATCCTCGTGCTGCATCGTCAAGGCCCGACGGAGGTATCCGGCCGCGGCGCTCGGGGCGCCCTTGCGTGCGGCGCTTTTCGCCGCCGAGTGCAGGGCTGTTCGTGCCCACTCGGAGTCGGTGGGCGCTCCTCGCATCAGGTGCACTGCAACTCCGTCCATGTCCGCCTCGGCCGCCCGGAGCAGTTTCGCGGCTTCGAGGTGGCAGCGGGCGCGGTCGTTGGAGGGAAATTTGCGGTAGACCGCGGCACGAATCATGGGGTGGTAGAACGACAGGTTCGCCGCGCCGGCGAAGATCTGTGCGGTGGCGAGCCGTTCGGCGGCGACGGTGGCAGCGGCGAAGTCGAGCCCACTCAGCTCCGCCGCCGTCACCAGCGATGTCGAGGTACCCAGGACCGCAACGGCGCGTGCCAGGGCGAGCGCGTCGTCGCCGAGTCGGGCGATGCGGAGCATGACACTGCGGGTGACGGATTCGGGTGCGGTGTCCGGGACGGCGCCGTAGGGGTTGGCGGCCCCGACAGCCGAGCGGGAGTCCATCGCTGTGGCCAGTTCGCGAAGCAGGAAGGGGTTCCCGCGGGTCGCGGTCCAACTTTCGTCGATCAGAGCGTCGTTGTCGTCGGCGTCGGGTAGCAGTGTGTGCAGCAACTCCTTGACCGCGTCGCGGCTCAGTTCCGCAGGTTGCAGGGTGTGCGAAGCCTGCAGGGCGATGCGAGCGACGAGTTCGTTCTCGGCGGCCGGATCTCCGGTGCGAACCGCACCGACGATGATGACCGGAAGGTCTCCGAGTCGCTGGGCGAGGTAGAGCAGGAATCGCAACGACAGCTCGTCACCCCACTGCAGGTCGTCGGCGATCAGGACGAGGGGCCGCTCCTCGGCGAGATTGGCGATGAGCCAGTAGAGGCTGTGCAGCAGCACGAACTCGTCGGTGAGGGCGGTGGCGGTCTCATGCAAGGGTCGTCGGAGCATCGGCTCCACCAGGGCCGCGTGTCCGCGGAATACCGCTTCGAGTTCTACCTGCGAAGCCCGGGCGATCCGGGTTTCCAGCAGGCGCAGGGCGAGCCCGAGCGGGAATTCCTGCTCGAGCTCGCCCCCACAGGTGGTCAACACTTCTGCGCCGAAGTCCTCACCGATTGCCTGCGCTGCGGCCAGCAACCGTGATTTGCCGATTCCGCTGGGTCCTTCGATGAGCAGCATCTGGCCGTCACCGCGCGTTCCGCTGCGGACTGCGCGGGTGATCGCCTCGACCTCTCTGCCGCGTTCGAGGAGCGGGGCAGGGTTGTCGGTCGACTGCTCGGGGGTTGGCATATCCACCTTCTCCGCGAACGATGCGGCTCCCTGCTCGGGTTGGACCTCCCGCGCGGCGTCTTCCAAGACACCGGGCAGGTCGGTTGTCTCACCTTGTGTATACAACATTGTTGTCCGTCTATCGATCGATCGCGACAGACTCTTCTCCGGTGTGCGTTTCACGGGTGGGGGTGGCCTGCTGCGTCGGCGGGTGCCGGCGCACGAACGCCACTGCGAGTGCGATCACCCCGAGCAGGAGCAGCACGATCGGGGCCACGGTACCGAGCACGGTCAGTGCGGTGCTGATGCTCGCGGCCGTGTCGGCGGCTGCTTGTTGGCTCTCGGGTGTGACGGTGGCGTCCACGGCGAGCACCGGGGTGACGTCGGTGACGCTGCCGTTCGCCGGGACTCCCGCGGTGACCTGTTGCTGCAACCGGGCGTCGAGGACGACGCCGCTGGTGTTGTCGACATAGAAGGTCAGGGTGGTGTCGGCGGTGTATGCCAGCGGCACCGGATCGGGCAAGGTCGGGACGAGGGGTCCGACGGCTGCCATCACGTCGGCGGGCAATGCCGGTGCGAGACTGGCCAGCAGGTTCTTCGGCAGCGCTGGTGGCAGGGTGGCCAGGGTTGCGTCGTCCTTCAGATTTCCGGACACGGTGGTCGTGTAGACGCGTACGTCGCGGCCTTGCCGGGTGTCCTGGCCGGTATAGGTGATCGGTGCGCTGGTACGCGACTGCGGGTCCCAATAGGTGTAGCGGTCCTCCGGTGCCGGGCGGACGGGGAAGGCGACGGTCAGCCCGGATGCCTGCTCCACCGCAGGTGCGCCGTCGGGGCCGCTGACGGCCTCGAGGCTGGTGCGGTCGACGGCGTAGGTGTGGGTGCTGGGCAGAACGGCCGGACCTGCCTGGATGGTCGCCTCGTCGGCGACGACGGCGGTGCTGCCACTGGTGTCGAGGACGTGGACCCGTCGGTCGATCGTGACCGGCACATCCTTGGCGATGGCGTTCGCGACGTCGCCGGTCTGCAGGGCATCCGCGTTGAGCAGTGTCGCGGTGCCGGTGTAGGTGACGGTGACATCGGTGTCCGACGGCAACTGGGCCATGTACGGGGTGACGACGAAGCGGGTGAGTGCGGCCAGTGCAATCAGCACGAGGCCGATCACCCCCCACACGGCAGATGAGCGTCGCATTTTCACAAAGGTCTCCAGTTCGGGCTGGGGCGAGGTCATCGCCTCACCGGGTGGTCGGCCACACCGAGGCGCGCCGAGAGGCGATTCGGCGGCGGCCGGCCTTCAGATGCCCGCACACAGAAGCTGGCTGCGTTGCGGGCGAGAGTGGGGCGCTCACGCAGGTGGGATCCTCCGATTGATCCAGACCCCACCTGCGCGGTCCCGGGGGCGCATTGTGCGCCGGTCACAGATACCTATGACAGTCGAGCTCGGGTGGCACGATCACCTGCGGATGCTCGAGCAGACCGACCCGGTCCGCTGCCTCGCAGCCACGAGGACATGCTGCGGTCTCACACGGCCAGTGCCGGTTCCTCCTGGGACAGGTCGCGGCGCCGGCTGTCCTGCTTGTAGGGGGCCGGTGCGACCGTGGCCCGAATTTCGGTCTGCGGCGTGCCGGGCTTGCCCCACAACACGGTGACCTCGGTGCCGGGTTCGGCGTACTCGGTATCGATGAAACTCAGCGCGAGGGTCTTCCTGAACCACCGGCTGTAGCCGGGGTGCGTCGCGTGGCCGATCTTCTTGCCGTCCTTGAGGATCCAGTCGACCCAATTGCACACCAGCTGCACCTCGGGGAGGTCGAACTGCTGGTAGACAGGACCGTCGGCGTAGAGCGAGGCGTGGATACGCTTGACGTCCTCGCTGTTGAATTCGAGGGTGACGACCTGGCGGCGCGGGTGGGCGGCTTCCTTCTCGAGTGCTTCGCGGCCCGGGAAATCGTGATCGAACGCAATGTTGCGGCCCCAGCCCATTTCGATCGGGCTACGGTAGAGCTCCTTGAGGTCGTCACCGTCCCAGCTGCCGTCGAAGGAGGTCGAGAAGTTATGGCGCAGTGGACCGTTGAACGGTGACTCCACCCATTCCGGCGGGAGGTTCTCGTCCATGAACTTGTGGTAGTCGGCCTTGCTCTCGTCGGAGAGGGCATTGAAGAAGTGCATTGCCCCGGTCGGGTAACAGGCCTCGAGGTGGTTGATCATGAAGGTGCGGGTACCGAGCCGGCGGATGCCGAAGTCCTTGCCGGCCTCGAGGATGGCCTCGAGGACCTTTCCGTGGTTCTCGATGGGCCCCTGAATCTCGAAGCCGATCTCACCGGCCATGCCCTGACGAAGGAATGTCACGTCGATGTCGTTGATGACACCCTGACGAGTGTTCATGAACTTCACATCACGAAGCCCGGTCTCGGTGAGCTTTTCGATCACTGCCAGGGCCTTGGGCCCGGAGACCTGGAACTTGTGCGTGAGCGGGAACGAGACCTCGACGTCGTAGCCGCCCTTGCGGGCGTTGTACAGCGACCACTGCGGGGTGCCGACCTGATATTCGAAGTCGTCCTCGGCGTGCCGGAGCAAGATGCCCTCGGAGATGACCTTGCCGTCGTCGTTGCACTGGATGACGTGCTTGGCCTTACCGACCGGAAAGTTGACGAAATCGTTGACCGACAGGTCACGGAAGAGCTTGAGCGCGTCGGGTCCCTTGAAGCGGATCTGCGGGACGAAAGACCAGTCACCGACATAGCAATCGGTGTGCCACGACAGCTGCTCGTCCATCCATCCCGAGTGTTCGGGCGGCCCCATGACCGGAAAATATCCGACGGGCGCGATTCCCGTGAAGGCGCGGAAGGGTGCTGGGTCCGTCATTTGAGTTTCCTCCTGAAGATTGTGACCGCGACCACATCGGGCGGCCTTCGTCAGCGTATGCCGCACCACACCCCGTTTCGGCCCTCCGAACCCCCGGGGGTTTTGATCCCATGGGGTCCCCTGACCACCCCCCGGGGGGAGGGGCCCCTGCCGTGTTTGGGCAGGTGGAAGGGCCGTGCGGGTGTGTTTCCTGCACGAGGTCTGCGGTGGTGGGGTTTGGGGGGTCAGGGCCGCGGGGTGAGTGCGGGGGCCGGGGTGGGGGTGAGTTCGATGATGCTGCGGGCCTTGTCGAGGCATTCCTGCCATTCCGCGGCGGGGTCGGAGTCGATGGTGATGCCGCCGCCGACACCGAGGACGGCGCCGCCGGTGGGGGTGAACTCGACCGTGCGGATGGCGACGTTGAGTTCGAGGCCGGCCAGCGGGCTGCTCATCCCGACGGTGCCGCAGTACACCCCCCGAGGTTGCGGTTCCCACCCGGAGATCAGTTGCCGGGCCCGTGTTTTCGGGCATCCGGTCACCGATGCGGGCGGGAAACTCGCCTCGAACAACTCGGCCGAGGTCGTGGCGGTCGGTATCTGCGCCTGCACGGTGGACACCAGATGCCACACCCCGGGGGCGGGGCGCACGCGCAGCAGGTCGGTGACGGTGACAGTGCCGGTGACCGCGAGCCGGCCGAGGTCGTTGCGGACCAGATCGACGATCATCACGTTCTCGGCGACGTCCTTGGCCGAGACCCGCAGGGCGGCGGGATCGGCGGTGAGCGGCAGGGTCCCCTTGATGGGGCTGGAGGTGACGGTGGTGCCGTGGCGGGCCAAATAGAGCTCCGGGGACAGGGAGGCGACCGCCCCCCAGTCACCCTGCAGGTAGGCCGCCCGGGTGGGGTGGGTCCGGTCGATGCCGTCGGCGAAGAAGTCCGCGGGCCGGCCGGTGATCTGCCCGGTGAACTGGGTGCAGATGCAGCTCTGATACACCTCGCCGGCGCGGATCGCGTCCTTGCAGGCCTCGACGTTGTGGTGGTGGGCTGCGCGGTCCGGCGGTGTCCACCGCATCGACCACGCCCGGGGTTCGGACCGTGGATCGAGGGCGGCGGCGGCCACATCCGGTGGGCAGGGGGTGTCGGTGAGGCTTTCGTACCACCAGCACCCGTCGGTGTCGAGGCGCAGCACCGAGTCGGTCCAGCCGCCGGCGGCCGCGGGCAGCCGGCCCGCACCGTCCGGATATCCCAGGTACCCGATCCATCCGCCGCCGATCAGCGGGTCACCGGGAGCAGGCGGACGGTCCGGGTGCCCGGAGGAGAACGCGGCCCGGGGTGCGACCGGCTGGGTGTGCAGGTGCGGGGCGATCACCGCGGCCGCGCCGAACCACTGGCCGACCAGCGCCGCCGGGCCCGGCAGCAGCACCTGCCGGGCCCGGGCGTGCAGCGCCCGGAGCACCTCCGCGGGCCGGCCACCGGGCCCTAGACGTTGCAGGCGCACGGTCGGACACCCGAATTCCTCATCGACGCAACCACTTCGGTTCCATCACCGGCGGGATGGGGCCAGCCGATCATCAGCTCGCGCCCTGCCACGCCGCCGCCACAGCCACAGCCCGACGGGTGGATTTCACGTTATGGACTCGCACGCAGTAGGCGCCGGCTGCGGCCGCGAGGGTGGAGACCGCGCAGGTGAGGTCGTCGCGGTCGGCGGGCGGGGGGATGGTGTCTTCGACGTCGGTCATCAGTGCCCCGAGGAAGGACTTGCGGGAGGCGCCGACCAGTACCGGCCGGCCCAGCTCACGGATCCGGTCGAGGTGGGCGAGCAGCGCCCAGTTGTGGGCGCCGGTCTTGGCGAATCCGAGTCCTGGGTCGAGAACGATGTGGTCCTCGCGGATCCCGGCACCGATCAGGGCGTCGAGGCGGTCCGCGAGTTCGGTGACGACATCGGTGACGACATCGTCGTAGACGGCGCGCTCGGCCATCGTGGTGCTGTGTCCGCGCCAGTGCATGGCGATGAACGGCACACCCAGGTCCGCGACGGTCGCGGCCATCGCCGGGTCGGCCAGTGCGCCGCTGACGTCGTTGACCATCGATGCCCCGGCCGCGACCGCGGCGGCCGCGACCTCCGCGCGCATGGTGTCCACACTGACCAGGACACCGGCCGCGCTCAGCGCCCGGACGACCGGAAGCACCCGCCGCAGCTCCTCTGCGACCGGAACCCGCTGTGCCTGCGGCCGGGTGGACTCGCCGCCGACGTCGACGATGTCCGCTCCCTCGGCCACCAACGCCAGCCCTCGGGTGATCGCGGAATCGGCGGCGGCGCACAGCCCCCCGTCGGAGAACGAATCCGGAGTGACGTTGACGATGCCCATCACCAGGCATCGCGCCGGCGCGGGCAGCCGCGACGATCGGACCCCGGATCGGGGTACCGCATCGGTGATGTGGTCGCGTTCGGTCGGGCGCGGCGGGTGAGAGTGTTCGGTCATGATGTGGTGCATTGCTGCCTTCCTGCCGGCCCGTCCCCCATCTCCTGGCGGGCGGCGTCAGCGAAGCGCTTGCCCCCTGCACCGAGCGGACCGGATATCTGCGGTGAACGTTAGTGACCGAGAGGCCGGACACGGCAGGGCTCGGGGGTATTCCCACCCCGGTGGGGCACAAATCCCATGGGAATCACCGGGCGAAATCGACCCTGCCCCGCCCATACGCTGAGTGCTGTCTCGAGTCGGACCCCATCTGCGGTCCCCATCGCCTCGGACCTCACGACCCCCGCTTTCATCCCGCTCAGGAGGGCATCATGACTGCCACACCGTCGACGTTGGCACCCACAACCGTGGACTTCGCTCCACCGCGCGCCGCTGGAGCTCAGGGCAAGTCCGGCGGGGGCGAGCTGACCGATCTGGGGCGTCTGATCCTGCACTGCGCCGATCAGCCCGGCATCGTCGCCGCGATCTCTCGGTTCCTCGCCGACCACGACGCGAACATCATCGAGTCCGATCAGTCGACGAGCGACCCGGAAGGTGGGCACTTCTTCCTGCGGATGGTGTTCCACAAACGTGACCTCCAGGCACACCTCGAGGAGATGGAGGCGACGTTCGAGGCCTCGATCACCGATCAGTTCGACGTCACGGACTGGTCGATAACCAGTGCCTCGGCACCGAAACGGGTCGCGGTGATGGTCTCGAAGTACGACCACTGTCTGTTGGATCTGCTCTGGCGCGCCCGCCGCGGCGAGCTGCCCGTCCAGATCGGCCTGGTCATCTCCAACCACGCCGATCTCGCGGCGGAGGTCCGTTCCTTCGGTGTGCCCTTCGTGCACATTCCGGTGACCCGCGATACCAAGGCCGAGGCCGAGGCCAAGCAGCTCGAGTTGCTGCGCGGCAACTTCGATCTGGTCGTGCTCGCCCGCTACATGCAGATCATCACCAACGACTTCCTCGAGAAGGTCGGGTGCCCGATCATCAATATCCATCATTCCTTCCTGCCCGCCTTCATCGGCGCCGGCCCGTACCAGAAAGCCAAGGATCGGGGGGTCAAGCTCGTGGGCGCGACCGCGCACTACGTCACCGAGGACCTCGACGAGGGCCCGATCATCGAGCAGGACGTGGTCCGGGTCAGCCACCGGGACGACGTGGCGACCCTCGAACGGCGTGGCGCCGACGTCGAACGTTCGGTGCTGCATCGAGCCGTGCTGTGGCACTGCGAGGACCGCGTCCTGCGTCAGGACAACACCACGGTGGTGTTCGCCTGATGAGCGCCACCATCATCGACGGCAAGGCCGTCGCCCAGACGTTGCGGCACCGAGTCGCCCAAGAGGTCGCCGCGCTCGACCGCCGTCCCGGGCTCGCGACAATCCTCGTCGGCGAGGACCCGGCGTCGGCGATCTACGTGTCGAACAAGCGCAAGCTCTGCGTGGAGGCCGGGATGCGGGACCGGCACCGGCTCCTGCCCGCGCAGGTGTCGCAGGCAGAGGTCGAGGACGTCATCGACGAACTCAACCTCGATCCCGAAGTGGACGGCATTCTTCTGCAGCTACCGTTGCCCAAACATCTCGATGCCCCGTCGCTGATCGAACGGATCGATCCGGACAAAGATGTCGACGGGCTCACCGAGACCAACGCCGGACGTCTGGCGCTGGGCAGGCCCGGTCTGCGCCCGTGCACCCCGTCGGGGGTGATCCAGCTGCTCGACTCCGCCGGCATCCACCTCGAGGGAGCGCACGCGGTCGTGGTGGGACGCTCCGATCTGGTGGGGCGTCCGCAGGCCCAGCTGCTGCTGGCCCGCGATGCGACGGTCACCGTCTGCCACCGGCATACACGGGATCTGGCCAGTCATACGCGCGACGCCGACATCGTCGTCGCGGCGGCCGGGGTACCGAAACTCATCGGTGCCGAGCACATCAAACCGGGCGCGACGGTGATCGACGTCGGAATCCACCGCACCGAGGGCGGCCTGTGCGGCGATGTCGACTTCGATGCCGTGGCCGGTATCGCCGGTCACATCACCCCGGTCCCCGGTGGGGTGGGCCCGATGACCATCGCGACGTTGCTGCGCAACACGTTGACCGCGGCCAATCTGCACAACAGCTCGCACCGGGAGACCCGTACCAACGGGTCCGGGCCCGCGCGCGATGGCGTGGCAGTCACGGCAGGACAACCGTAGCGAGCCGGGCGATGTTCCTGCCCACCGTGCGCCCACGAAGTGCTGCGGCGTCTGACTCCCGGGCGGGGTCAGACGCCGGGCGCGGCCTGGGCGGGGACCGGGCGGGCGCGACCGCTGGCCGCATGCACGATGGGGGCGATCATCTTGTGGCTGTAGACGACGTGCTCGACGACGGCGTCGCGGACGGTGTTGGCATCGCCGCCGCGGGCTGCGTCGACCAGGACCCGGTGGGAGGCAATGATCCTGTCCGCCACCTCCGGGTCCGGGTGCGCCCCGACGTACAGCTGGATGTAGCGCTCGGATGCCACCCACAGTTGGTCGAGCAGTCGGCGGTCCCAGTCGGTGGCACTGGGGAGCATCAGCAGGTGGAATCTGGCGTGCACGGAGTAGACGTCGAAGGCGTTGCCCCGGGTGATGATGCGTTCGAGCTCGCCGAGGGTCTCGTCGAGCAGTCTGAGCCGATCCGGAGTCATGAGCTCCGCCGAACGTTCGGCGATCTGCCCTTCCAGCAGGCCGCGCAGCCGGTAGACGTCGTCGAAGTCGTCGGTGTTGATGGGGGCGATCTGCGGTCGCCGGCCTCGCCGGAACTGCACCAGCCCGCGGCCCTCGAGGCGGCGCAGGGCTTCGCGGATCGGGACATTACTGACGTCGAGGATCGCACTGAGTTCCTGGATGGCCACCGGTTGTCCAGGCTTGAGCTCGTTGGCGAGGATCATGTTCAGGATATGCGCGGCGACCTGGTCCACGACGGATCTCGGGCCGGAGCCGGAGCCGTCCCGCGTGGCCCCATCAATGTCTTCCATTAGCAGGATCCTATCCCTCCGGATCACACGAACCGTCGTGCGCTGCCGTGTTCCTACCGGGCTGTCCCGGCAGGTCGATTGTCGATGCCGGAGGCCCGGCCACCCGACAGTGGCCCGGCCTGCGGGCTGTGTGTGCTATCCGGGGCGCGCCCGCATAGCGGTGGGCACCTCGGGCGGCGCGGGGCGCCGGTGTTGCAGGAACTGCGCCGCCTGCGCCTGTAATCGTGGCGAGTGGGGTGTTGAGACGTGATCGACTCCGTCGAGAACGAGGCCGGTCAGCTGCGGGATCGCCGCGCTGACCTGATCCGCCGCGCCGGCGATGACGTCGCGGTCGCCGACCGCCAGCAGGACCTCGGCACCGATCGCATGGAGTTGGTCTGCGGTGAGCAAGGACGGGGGGCGCTGGATGGCGGCCGCGAGGGCCTGTGGGTCGTTGCCGGATGCGAGCGCCTCGGCGAGCACGGGACGCAGTGCGGCCGGGGTGTCGTCGGTGATTCCCGCGTGCAGTGCCTGCGCCACTGCTGCACCGTTTTCCGGGCGCAGCAGATTGTCCCCGACGCCGGCGATGACCAGTCGACGGAACCGCTGGGGCTGCTCGGCGGCGAGCTGGAGCAGGAGTTTGCCGCCGAGCGAGAACCCGACCCCGTCCACCGGTGTGTCGTCGGGCAGATGTTCGGCGAGCTCGTCGGCCATGTGCGCGTACTCGCCGCTCTCGTGCGGGGCACGGGAGGCCCCGTGCCCGAGCAGGTCCACGCGAATGATCCGGCGGCCGTCCTGTTCGAGGGTTCGTTCGAGGTCGGAGCCACCCCAGGTTCGCTCGTAGGTGCTGCCCCACCCGTGAACGAGGACGACGGGTGGGGTGCACGTGTGGTCGCAGGCCACGTTCATTCACTTCCTGCCGAGAAGGACCGAGTCATTGTCCTGCGCGACGAAGACCGCTTCCAGGACGCGGCGGCGGATCAGCCAGTCGCCGCCCGTCCTGACGAAGTCGTCGACGACGTCGCAGATCGCCGACGGCGAACCCAACTCCAGGGGCGCAATCCCGTTCCGGGCGAAGAGGGTCAGGGCGTACGTGGCGGTGACCAAAGCGTCGTCGTGGTGGTCGGTGACGAGATTGGACACGAGGTGACGCGACAGGCGCGGCCCGTGGGCCTGGCGTGCCGCGTACCCTCGTACGATCTCGTCCCGGCCGGTCATCGTCAACGCCGGCATCACACACACCCCGTCTTCGGTGTACAGCAATTCGCTACCGATCCCGGCGGCCCGGTCGACGTTCCACCAACTGCGGTACACCGCCTGCGCGATCTCGGTATGACGATTCGACTCGGCGGCCGCCGGGCCGTGCGGGGGGTCCGAAGACATGCACTTCTCCTGAGGGAAGGGGATGGGACGGGGCTACGAACCGATCGTCATGAACGACTCGGGCATGTTGTACGCCCACCCGTTCATGATCTCGGGGAACTTCTCGGGGCTGGTCTCGCCGATGTAGCCCGGGTCGTCGTCCTCGAATTCGTTCATGCCGCAGCTGAATTCGTTGCGGTTTCCGGTCGGGTCGAAGGCGTAGGCGAAGTTGTTGGTGCCGAAGCCCTGGGTGTCGCGCGGGATGCCGCCCATGTGCCTGCCCGGCCCGAACTCCCACCGGTTGCCCGTCTCGGTGAGCCGGTCGCTCAGGCGGAAGTAGTGGTTGCCGTCCTGGACGGCGAACGCGACGTGGTGCAGGCGGTCCGAGGGACGCTGCGCCTGCATGTAGGCCAGGTCGTGGTCGAGCTTGGACGCGCGCAGCCAGGAGGCCGCCCACTTGCCGGCGATGGTCAGTGCGAGGGACTGCTTGAAGCCCAGGACCATCTTCATGAACTCGGAGAACTCCTGCGGATCCCCGTCTCCGAGAAGGTTGATGTGGTCGATGTCGGTGGGAATGAACGAGCCGTCCGACTGGAAGCTCGTCACCCCGGCCCGCCGGTCGCCGTCACCGACCACGAATTCCATCCGATGACCGCTGGGCAGGTCGAATCCGAGGATGTCGCTGTGGCCGGGCCGGTCGGCTTCCTTGTACCGCTTGTGCGCCACCCCGTTCTTGTCCAGCCGCGAGATGATTTCGTCCAGGTCATCGGCATGGTCGACACCGAACGCGAAGCTGTCGATGCTCTGCCCGCCGTCGATGAGCGTGAGGTCAGCGGCGGTGCCCGAACACGCCAGCAACGCACGATCGGCGTTGCGGTCCAACACGGTCAGCCCGAGGACACCCTCGTACCACTCCAGCGCCTGACCCAGGTCCTTGACCCGCACGGCCGCGTGGTCGATCCGGTTGATTGCCATTTGTTACTCCTCGGAAGTTCGTTGACACGTTGTGAGCACGATCACCTATACTCAACACACGAATCGTATACACACTTTGGTAGGGCTGTAAAGAAGCGATCCGAACTCGGATCGCAGCGAGCCCTCAGTGGTTTCGCGGCACCGACAATGGAGGTAAGAGATGTACGCGGCAGATGACGTGCGGTCGAAGCTCGCGGGCGGCAAGCCGCAATCGCAGGGCCCGCCGGCTACCGGTATCCGAGCGGCGCAGTACCTCGAGTTTCGGCAGTCCGACCCGGACGAGATCACCATGAAAGGCTCCAAGACCTGGGTCTTTCGCAGTCAGAACCTGGCCGTTCTGTGGACCGACGCCGTCGCCGGCGACGAATTTCCGCGCGAGCAGGACGACGAGTACGTCGCCCTGCTCTACTCCGGCAGCGCCCAGATTCGGGTCGCCGCCGGCCACGACAGTGCCGAGGTCACCGACGACGCCCTGGTGGTGATTCCGCCCGGTGCGAGCACCATCGAAGCGCTGACCGACGGGCCGGTCATCCGGTTGATCACCACGCAGAACGACGTCGCGGCCACCGCCCAGAACGCCGCCGCCTACACCGAACGGGACCCGCAGGTCGCTCCCTGGCAGCCGTGGCCCGACCCCGTCGACGGCTTCCGGCTGCGGGTCTACCCGCTCGCCCAAACGCCCATCGCCGAGGGCAGGTTCGGACGGATCTTCCGCACCACCAACATCATGGTGAACTTCCTCGCCGAGGAATCCGCACCCCGGCCACCGGCCAAGCTCTCGCCCCACCACCACGACGACTTCGAGCAGATGTCGCTCGCCGTCACCGGTGACTACGTCCACCACATCCGCTACCCGTGGGGACCGGACTCGACCGAGTGGAAACCCGACGAACACACCCCGGTCGGTTCCCCCTCGGTGGCGATCATTCCCCCGCCCACCGTGCACACCAGCCAAGGGGTGGGCCCCGCCCAACAGCTGATCGACATCTTCTCCCCACCTCGCCAGGACTTCTCCGATGCTGGTTGGGTTCTCAACGCAAAGGACTACCCGACCCGATGATCACGACCCACACCACCTGCGGTTTCCGTGCAGCCCTCGAACGAGACAACCATCTCCCGCTCGGCACCTGGATCAAGCTTCCCGCCCTCGAAAGCGTCGAACTCGTCGCCGGCGCCGGATTCGATTTCATTGTGATCGATCTCGAACACAGCCCCCTCGACATCGGAACGGTGTACGCGCTCATCGGGATCGCCAAAACCTCCGGCCTGTCCCCGATCGTCCGGATACCCGCCACCGACACCGGACTCATCCAACGGGTGCTCGACAGCGGCGCGGACGGACTGATGTTCCCGCACATCGACTCCGCCGACGAGGCACGCAGCGCCGTCCGAGCCATGCGGTTCCCACCACAGGGAACCCGCGGAGTCGGCAACACCAGCCGCGCCGGACAGTGGGGCGCCCTCGACCGGGACGAGTACCTCCGGTTCGGTAACGAGGAAGTTCTGTGCATCGCTCAGATCGAAAGCGGGGCAGCAGCACTCGTCGCGGGTGACATCGCCGCCGTCGACGGGGTCGACGCCGTCCTCATCGGTGCAGCCGACCTCGCCGTCAGCGAAGGGCAAGCCGAAACCGATGCCCCGATCGTCGAATTGATCGCCAAGGCCATCGCCGCGGTCCAGGCCGCGGGAGTGCCGGTCGGCAACGCCGGGGCAGCCACCGAGGAGGCGGTGCGCGCCACCGTCGACGCCGGCTACGACTTCACCATGCTGAGCAACGACGCCACCCTGCTCGGCAGCGCCGCACGGCAGGCCGTATCCGTCGGTCGCCGCGCCTGCGAGAGGACCGACGGGTCGCCGCAGACCTGGTACCCCACCCGCGAGCGCACCGAGAACGCGAACGTGGAGGTCTTCCGCCGCTGGTTGAAGACCAATCGGGGTCTGCACTTCGACGACTACACCGCACTCCAGCGGTGGTCGGCGACCGACATCACGGCATTCTGGGGCGCGCTGTGGGCATACTTCGACATCGCTGCCGACTCCCCCTACGACCAGGTGCTCGTCGACGAGACCATGCCCGGCGCCCAATGGTTCCCGGGAGCCACCCTCAACTACGTCGATCAGATCTTCCGGCACCGCCACCCTGATGCCGTCGCCGTCATCGACGAAAGCGAACCCGGCGGTGCCGGTCGCCGCACCCTGTCCTGGGCGGAACTCGAGCGGCAGGTTGGTGCCGTCGCCGACACCCTGCGCCGGACCGGAGTAGGGCACGGTGATCGCGTCGTCGGATACCTACCCAACATCGCCGAAGCCGTCGTTGCGTTCCTCGCCACCGCCAGCCTCGGCGCGATCTGGGCGTCCTGCGGACAGGACTACTCCGCGCCGGCGGCCGTGGACCGCCTCGGCCAGCTCGAACCAAAAGCCCTGATCGCCGCCGACGGCTACCACTACGGCGGTAAAGCCCACGATCGGCGTGAGGCCATCGGCTACATCCGATCCCACATTCCCTCCCTCGATGTCACCATCGTCATTCCCCGGATCGGACTCGCTACCGCCGGACTCGCACCGATCACCACCTGGGCCGAGGCCGCCGCCGGTGACACCGCACTCGAGACCACCCCCGTCGCCTTCGGCCATCCGCTGTGGGTGCTGTTCTCCTCCGGCACCAGCGGACGCCCCAAGGGGATCGTCCACGGACACGGCGGCGTAGTGCTCGAACACCTCAAGTCCATGTCCTTCCACCTCGACATCTCCCCCGGTAACACGTACTTCTGGTACACCTCGCCGAGCTGGATGATGTGGAACTTCCAGGTCGCCGGCCTGCTGGTGGGCGCAACCATCGTCTGCTACGACGGCAGCCCCGGCTTCCCCACCACCGACACCCTGTGGGCGCTCGCCGACCGCAACCGCGTCACCCACCTCGGCACCAGCCCCGCCTACCTGCAGGCCTGCGAAAAAGGACAGCACGCCCCCGCCGCCGAGCACGACCTCTCCACGCTCGAGACGCTCGGCGTGACCGGCTCCGTGCTGCCCCCGGCCTCCTGCCACTGGGTCGCCGAACACGTCGGATCCGACGTCCAGGTCGCGTCGATGACCGGCGGAACCGACGTCGTCAGCGCCTTCGCCACCGCCGTCCCCACCGTGCCCGTCCAGGCCGGGGAAATCCCCGTCGTATCGCTGGGCGCGGCACTGGAAGCCTGGGACGAGGACGGCAACGCCCTCATCGGCGACGTCGGTGAGATGGTCCTGACCAAACCGATGCCCTCGATGCCGGTGCACTTCTGGAACGATCCCGACGGCAAGCGGTACCGCGACGCGTATTTCGACACCTACCCCGGCGTGTGGCGGCACGGCGACTGGATCACCATCAGCGACCACGGCAGCGTCGTGGTCCACGGACGCTCCGACTCCACCCTCAACCGCAACGGTGTCCGAATGGGCAGTTCCGACATCTATCAGGCCGCCGAGAAACTCCCCGAGGTCCGGGAATCACTCGTCATCGGAGTCGAATACCCCGACGGGACCTACTGGATGCCGCTGTTCGTCACACTCGCCGACGACACCGTCCTCGACGACGACCTGACCCGCACGATCTGCGACACCATCCGCCGCGACGCCTCACCCCGGCACGTGCCCGACGAGATCCTCGCCGCACCCGCGATTCCGCACACCCGCACCGGGAAGAAGCTGGAAATCCCCATCAAACGACTGTTCCAAGGTGCACCCGTCGACGCCGTCATCGACCCCCAAGCCGTCGACGACGCCGCCGCCCTGCAGTGGTACATCGACCTCGCCGCCCAACGAAACCGCACCTCGGAGGACACGCACTGATGGCACATCTCACCCACGAGCGCATCGCCTTCGAGTCCGATGGTGCGGTCGCCCGCATCACCCTGGACCGCCCCCAGCACGGCAATGCCTTCGACCTTCCGATGGCGGAAGACTTCCTCGAAGCCGCCGAACGAGTCCACGACGCTTGCACCACCGGTCTGCGCGTGGCGGTCCTCGATGCCGAGGGACCGATGTTCTGCGTCGGTGGCGACCTGGAGAGCTTCGCCACCGCCGAGGACCGCAGTGCCCTGATGGACCAGGTGACCTCCACGGCGCACCGCGCGATCGAGTTGCTGACGACGGCGCCGGTACCGGTGGTCACGATCGTCCAGGGAACCGCCGCGGGTGGGGGCATCGGCATCGTGCTCACCGGGGACATCGTCATCGCCGCCGACACCGCGAAGTTCAAGATGGCCTACACCGCAGCGGGACTGAGCCCCGACTTCGGCAGCACCTGGCGCCTGGCCCGCGATCTCGGGCTCGCTCGTGCCCTCGATCTGACCCTGACCAACCGCGTCTTCACCGCTGCCGAAGCGCAGAGCTGGGGGCTGATCAGCCGGGCCGTGGCCCCGGACACCCTGCCGCAGGAGGCCGAATCCGTCATCGAGCAGTTGGCGGCAGGCCCCACCCGGGCGTTGGCCACGTCGAAACGCCTACTCCGAACGTCCGCCGACCACGACTTCACCACCCAGCTCGACCATGAGGCCGCGGCGATCACCACTCTGGTCGACGAACCCGCCGCGCACGAGGGAATAGACGCGTTCCTCACCAGACGCACCCCGCAATTCACCTGACACCCCTTTCGAACCAGGACCGACCATGCCCACACTGATGCTCGACGCCCTCATCGCCGCCGCGACGGTCACCCTCCGACTGTGCCTGCCCGAATCGGTCCGGGTCGCGGTCGCCGACCTCTCCCGTCCGGCGGAGAAAGTTCGAATGTTTCCCCTGTTCAGCGCCGGATACTTGTCTGCCGACGACTCGTGGGCACAGCGATGACGCGGCGACAGCTGGGCACTGCCACGGCGGTCCCCGATCCCCTGACGCCGCAGGAGCGGCGCGTGCTCGAGTTCGCACGAACGTGGGCACCGTTCGGGGAGCCACCCGACGGCGAGATCTTCATCGAGTTCGGCGTCGATCCGACTCGCTTCTATCACGACCTCATGCGCATCCTGTCGACCCACTGTCCCTCCTGCCTCCTCGCACCCGCCGAACGCGCACAGGTGTTGCAACTGGCGAACAACCACACCTGACGGCCGGTCGTCGCCTCGCAGACAACGCTGGCCACGACCGACGCCACCAACTCCACGACCCAAATGATTTGTCACGCAACCACTACAGATCGGACCTTCATGACCTCCCCTGACCGCATCCTCATCATCGACGGCGCCCGCACACCCGTCGGCAGCTTCGGCGGCGTCCTCAAGGACGTACCCGCCCACGAACTCGGCGCGACCGCCGCGAAGGCAGCCCTCGACCGGGCCGGTGTGGCTCCCGACGCCATCGGTGAGGTCGTGATGGGCTGCATCGGTCAGGTCGGCCCCGACGCCTACAACGCTCGGCGGGTCGCACTCGCCGCGGGCCTGCCGAAATCCACCCCCGCGTACACCGTCAACCGACTCTGCGGCTCCGGTCTGCAAGCAGTGTGGTCCGCGGCCATGCAGATGCGCTGGGGCGGGCTCGACCTCGCGTTGGCGGGCGGCAACGACAGCATGTCCCGGATGCCGTTCTACGACTTCGGTGCCCGAGCCGGCTACAAGCTCGGAGACCGCCAACTCGTCGACGGTACCGTCGGAATGCTCACCGACCCCTTCCACGGAATCCACATGGGCGTCACCGCCGAGAACGTCGCCCGCAAATACCACGTCAGCCGTCAAGAACAGGACGAGTTCGCCCTGCAATCGCAACTGCGCGCTGCCACCGATGCCGCGAAAGCCGCGTTCGCCGAGGAAATCACCCCCGTCGAGGTCGGCGGCCGCCGACCGGCCACCATCACCACCGACGAGCACCCCAAACCCGAGACCACCCTCGAGACACTCGGAACGCTGCGCGCCGCCTTCGAGAAGGGTGGCACCGTCACCGCAGGAAATTCCTCCGGCATCAACGACGGCGGCGCCGCCCTCGTCCTGGCCCACGAATCCACCGCACGCGAACGCGGCCTGACCGGCCTGGTCACCCTCGAGGCCGTCACCACCTCCGCCCTCGAACCCGACGTGATGGGCTACGCCCCGGTCCTCGCCCTGAAGAACCTGTTCGAACAGACCGGAACCACCCCCGGCGACATCGACACCATCGAACTCAACGAAGCGTTCGCCGCACAGGCCGTCGCCGTCATCCGCGACGCCAAACTCGACCCGGACAAGACCAACCCCTACGGCGGCGCCATCGCACTCGGCCACCCCGTCGGCGCCACCGGAGCCATCCTCACCCTCCGCGTCGCCAAAGATCTCGTCCGACGCGACCTCGAACTCGGCATCGTCACCATGTGCATCGGCGGCGGCCAAGCCCTCGCCGCACTGCTCCGCCGGGTCCACTGAACCCACCCCTCCCACGGCACCGTTCATACAGGCAGGTGTCGTGCATCCCGTGCACGCTGTCGCCGCCACCGGGGACAGCGTGCACGGACGCATAGCGATCGCCAACTCCGTTGCATAGAGCAGGTCACCCCACCGTCACAGGTCATCGACACCCGACGTGGGCGGGCACATACCGGCGTCACCGAGACCCCCGGCACCGTCGCGTCTCAGGCGATATCGGGGTGGGCTGCGCACACCGACGCGGCAAGTCGCCCGCTGCGATGCACATGCAGTCCGCAGTCCGCAGTCCGCGGTCCGAAATGAGTTCGTCCACCCCCCCCGCCGCCGACCCTACGCATTCGGTGGAAGCGCGCCGGGGCGAGGGCAGCGGTGCAGGCGCAATACGCCCTCACTCAACGACATCGCGCCGCGCGTGGGATCTCCGTGGTGTCAGTATCCCGCGGGATGCGGTTCCCGACCGGATCGCCCGCTCCAACATGGGTGCCGGTCGCGAAGGCATGCAGTAACAGGCGGACTACGTTAAACCCGGCGGCCTCGTTCACGCTCCGCGGCGAGAGGTCGTCGTACTATGCGCGCCGCGAGTGGGACGACAAGTACGTGTCGCTGCGACTACACGGCCAGCACAACGGGGCCAACACCGTCCCAATTGACACGGAATCCCGAGACGCACTCACTCCGTGCCGGCACCAAACCAGCTCATTATCGAGACCCGGCACCTCGACTTGCGAAACGTCGTCGCCAGGCCAGAATTGCCGGCACGACGCCGACCTCGAGCGCGATTGCAACCATCCCAACAGGATGCGGACGTCCGGCCTGCTTCCACGACAACAGCCGCGCCAATCCCCCAGCGAACACTGCCCCCAAGGCAGCGGTGACCGCGGGCGAATCCTCCACCGTACCCAATCGAGAGAGAATGATCGGACCGACAGCAGCCTTGAACACATTGGCGTATCGGAGTTCTCCGTCGATCAACGCAGAAACCTCGGATATGTTCCCGGGCACTGCATCCGCACCCAACAGAACCTGCTGCGCCCCGCTGATGGTCGGGACCAACGCCATGAGCCCGAGGTCCACTGCATACGGGTTCGGGTACGGTCACGCGCCGTCGTTGTCATTGACGTCTCTTCCCATTCGGTTGCTTCATTTTTCGATGAGGCGAAACGCGGTCGCGAGCCCGGCCGCGAGAATCTCATTGGACAGCGCAGAATCCGACACCGCCCGCGACAACTGCAGGGTCCCGATCAGGCTCGACATCAGCCCGATCGCTATCGTTCGCGCCGCGGCTGTGTCGTCGATGTGGGTACGACTTGCAACGACAGCGATCATCGCCTCGATACCGTCTGTGAATGATTGCTGCACAATCGGTGTCGACCGGCTGATTTCGCTGAGCAGGGCAGCGGAGGGACATCCGTTCTCTCGTTGGTCACGATGACTTGCCGACAGATAGCCCTCGATGTAGGACTGCAACGAGTGGCCGTCGTCGGGTAGCGCCCGCAGAGTATCCAGCTGCTTCGTCAGCTGATCGGCCAAGACCACCGCGACGAGTTCGTCCTTCGACGCGAAGTGCGCGTAGAACGCGCCGTTGGTCAGCCCGGCGTCGGACATCAACGCACTCACGCCGGCCCCGTCGATCCCATCCTTCTTCAGACGTCGACCCGCCGCCTCCACCACCCGAGCGCGCGTCTGCGCCTTGTGCTCGCTGCCATATCTCGCCATGTCGATGATCCTCCATGCTGCCGCGTCCTTGCCCTACCGAAGTCTATCCGATAACCTTACGACCATAATAGTATGAGCGTAATTCAATCGGGCTCTCACAGGCCAGGCTCACTTCCTTCGGATAGAGGACAGACATGGCAACCAACCACGGCGCACCGGCCGACACCCGCACCTGGACCACGGTGCCGACCAAATCCGTCCTCGCCGGCGGCGTGAACTTCGCTTACCGCGAGCTCGGCCCCACGGGAGGCGTGCCCGTGGTGTTCCTGCACCACTTCGCCGCCGTTCTGGACGACTGGGACCCCCGCATCATCGACGGCATCGCCGCTCACCACCACGTCATCACGTTCGACAACCGCGGCGTCGGCGCGACCGACTCGAAGGTCCCCGCCAACCTCGAGCAGATGGGACGTGATGCGGCCACGTTCATACGAGCACTCGGTCACGACAGCGTCGACCTACTCGGCTTCTCCCTCGGCGGTGGGGTAGCCCAGATGGTCGCCCTGCAGAATCCGACACTGGTTCGGCGAATGGTGTTGGCAGGCACCGGCCCACGCGGCGGCGGCGGAATCGACCACATGCGCAGGATCGTCGGACGCGCCTACCTCAAAGCCGCCCTTGCCCGCAAAGATGCCCGACACTTCCTGTTCTTCCCACGCACGACCGAAGGCAAACGCTCCGCCGACGCCTATTTCGCCCGGCTCGCCGAACGTGCCATCGACCGAGACACACGCATTTCGATGCAGGCCCGCCTCGCGCAACTGAAAGCAATCATGGGCGGCGGGAAAGCAGCACCCGACGACCTGTCACAGATCACCGCGCCAGTGTTCGTCGCGAACGGCGACAACGACCTCATGGTCGCCAGTGAGCACTCCGCCGACCTCGCACGGCGCCTTCCCAATTCGCAGCTGACCATCTACCCGAGCTCGGGACACGGCGGCATATTCCAATACCACCGCGAATTCGTCCCGGAAGTGCTCGCATTCCTCGGCGAGGAGCCACACACCGCCGCCGCCTCCGCGACCAACACTGGCGATCAGTCGTGAAAGCCTTCGCCTTCGCTGCGTACAAGCGGCCTCTGCAGGAAACGACCGTGCCGGAACCGATCGTGGGCGACCACGACGTACTCGTCGAAATTCAGGCAGCCGGCCTCAACCAGCTCGACGAGAAGATCCGCACCGGCGAATTCAAACAACTGCTCCACTATCCGACGCCGTTGACTCTCGGACACGACCTGGCCGGCACCGTCATCGGAGTCGGCGCCCGCGTTCGACACTTCACCGTCGGCGACGAGGTCTACGCGCGCCCCCGCGACGGCCGAATCGGCACCTTCGCCGAACGCATCGCCGTCCACGAGGACGACCTCGCGCTACGACCGACATCGATCAGCGTGGTCGAAGCCGCCGCACTCCCCCTCGTCGCGCTCACCGCCTGGCAGGCACTCGTCGACAGAGCGAATGTGCAACCCGGGCAGAAAGTTCTGATCCACGCCGGTGCGGGCGGAGTCGGATCGATCGCGATCCAACTCGCCAAGCATCTCGGGGCGAGCGTCGCCACCACTGCCAGCGGCCGCAACGCCGACTTCGTCCGAGAGCTCGGCGCCGACGTCGTCGTCGACTACCGCACCGAAGATTTTGCCGACGTTCTCGACGGGTACGACGTCGTCCTCGACAGCCTGGGTGGGGACAACCTCGAAAGATCACTGCGCGTGCTCCGGCCGGGCGGCAAGGCAATCGGTATCGCCGGCCCACCCGACCCCACGTTCGCCCGCACCGCCGGCGTCAATCCGATCGTTCGTCTCGCGATCACCGCCCTGAGCCGCAAAATACGCAGACAAGCCGCGAAAGCGGGCGTGAGCTACGAATTCCTTTTCATGCGTGCCAGCGGTGAGCAACTACGCCGCATTACCGAACTCGTCGACCACGGCGCGATCCGTCCGATCGTCGGAAGAACGTACCCCTTCCACGAGACACCGGAAGCCCTCACGGCCCTCGCCTCGGGTGGCATCCGCGGCAAAGCCGTCATCACCCTGCCCACCGCCTGACCTCGCAGCCCCGGAGACCACCCAATGAGTACCGCGAACAACCAAACCGCCGCCTACGCATCAGCCCCGACAAAGACCATCACCGCAGGCGGGAACACCTACGCTTACCGCGAATTGGGACCGCAAGGCGGCATCCCCGTCGTCTTTTTTGTCCACCTGTCCGCCAACCTCGACAACTGGGACCCCCGAATCGTCGACGCGATCGCACGGAACCGTCACGTCGTCACCTTCGACAACGTCGGTGTCGGCGCGTCCACAGGGAAGGCGCCGGACACGATCGAGGCGATGGCCACCGACGCCTACACCTTCATCACCGCGCTCGGCTTCGACACAGTCGACCTGTTCACCTTCTCGATGGGCGGTTTCATCGCCCAAGATCTGATCCTCGAGCACCCGCACCTGGTCCGCAAGCTCATCCTCACCGGAACAGGACCACGCGGAGGCAAGGACATCGACAAGGTCTCCCGAACGACCTACGTCGACATTCTGCGCGCAACGCTCGTGCGGGCCGACCCCAAGGAATTCCTGTTCTTCAACCGCAACCCAGCCGGCAAGACCGCCGCCAAGGCATTCATCGGGCGACTCCACGAACGCAGCACCGACCGCGACACAGCCGTCGGAATATCTGTTCTGCGAACACAACTCGCTGCCATCGAAAGGTACGGGCGCTCCGCCCCGTCGGACCTGTCCCGCATCACCGCCGACACCCTCATCGCCAACGGCGACCACGACCGCATGGTCCCCACCCCACTGTCCGACGATCTTCGACGCCGCATCCCCGGCTCCGAACTGATCATCTACCCCGACTCCGGCCACGGCGGAGTCTTCCAATACCACGACGAGTTCGCTCCCGTCGCCGTCGAGTTCCTCGGTCTCTGAACACCTCTCGGTACACACGCCCTTTTGGATCGGAGAAAAACGCATGCCCTCAGTACTCGTCACAGGAGCCGGCCGAGGCATCGGTCTGGCCGTCACCCACCGCATGAGCGAAGCCGGGTGGACCGTCTACGCAACCGCCCGGTCGGAGTCGGCACTCGCCCGCCTCGACCAGCTGCATCACGTCCACGCGGTCCCGCTCGACATCACCGATCGAACGGCGATCGCGGCACTACCACGACACCTTCCAGCACGGCTGGACGCCGTGGTCAACAATGCAGGCATCATCGTCAGCGGACCGGTCGAAGGCCTGCCGATCGAGGACCTCTCGCGTCAACTCGACGTCAACGTCGTATCACAGATCGCCGTCTCCCAAGCCGTCCTGCCGGCGATCCGAGCAGCACACGGCCGCATCGTGTTCATGTCCTCGGTCAGCGGCCTGATCACCACCCCCGGCACCGGCGCGTACAGCGCATCGAAATACGCGATCGAATCCCTCGGTGACGCACTGAGAATCGAACTGCGTCCATGGAAGATCCCCGTCTCACTGATCGAACCCGGACCCATCCGAACCGACATGTGGGAGGGAATGCTCGACGACTACGACGCCATGACCGCACAGCTGAGCCAGGAGAACAGAGAACTCTACGCAGCGCACCTCGCCGGCAGCCGCAAGCTCCTGGGACGAATGCAAAAGATCGCAGCTCCGCCGAAACGCGTCACCACAGCCGTCCACCACGCCCTGACCTCGCCGCGCCCCAAACGGCGCTACATCCTCGACACCGCAAGCCGCGTCCAAAAACTCGCCGTAGCAGTAACGCCCACAGCGATCACCGACAAACTCCTCGCCGCAGTGACCACCTGACCTCACCTCGGACAGATCGGGTCGTCGACGCAGAACCCATTCGATATCTTGAGCCCGGTGACACATTGACTTGATCGTCCGCGAATCATGCACCAAGGTTCAGCAAACGGTTCGGGTTCGGTGCATCCCGGCGGAGGCGCATCCGAAACGGACTACCAGCGGTGGCGCCGTCATAAGTCTCCGCCGCGATCCGAGCGGACGACCTCGATCGGTCGACAGATCCTGCGCCGTATCCTTTCACGCCCGTCGCGAAGACGGGGCGGTGGTACACCGAACGGCAAAGCTTGCGGATTTTCTATCAGGACGGGTTCCTCGGCACCCGGGAACGTTTCGGACGCTACTTCTGATCGTGCCCGAGGAGTTTCCCGCATATCCGAACTGAGCGGTCTCGCAGGAGCCACTTCGCGTACAGGGAGTTGTTCCCGTCAATCGATCATCTCGTCCCGGCCGCCTGCGGCGGCGCCGACGATGAGTCGAGCTGGATCAGCACCTCGATGTTGCGCAACTCCGCAAAGGCACATTGGCCCCTCGACGAGCTTGGCTGGACTCTCGCCGGCAGGCGATTACAGGACCTGGGACGGACTTGCGGGATGGTTCATCGAATACCACCGCAAGCATCCCAAACTATCGGCGACGACGAATGACTCGCCGTCGTCGAGTTCGCCCAGAAGATGGTGCGCGATCGCCTGGTCGTCGGCACCTCCGGCAACATTTCGCTGCGCCGCGGCGACCTCATCGCCGTGACACCGAGCGGCACCGACTACGACGAGATGACCGCAGAAGACGTGGTCGTGGTCGGAATGGACGGCTCGATCGTCGACGGTTCACTGAAACCCACGACCGAACTGCCGTTCCACCTCGCATGCCATACCAGGCACGGCGCCACCGCAGTAGTCCACACCCACTCCACCGCCGCGACCGCGCTGTCGTTGTTGCGTGACGACGTCCCATTCGTCCACTACCAAATCGCCATGTTCGGTGGATCGGTCGCGGTCGCACCGTATGCCACATTCGGGACGGACGCGCTGGTCGAAAATGTCAGCCCCGCCATGGCCGACC
The DNA here is from genome assembly GCF_056402215.1 of Rhodococcus sp. P4_B6. Taxonomy (NCBI): domain Bacteria; kingdom Bacillati; phylum Actinomycetota; class Actinomycetes; order Mycobacteriales; family Nocardiaceae; genus Rhodococcus; species Rhodococcus sp. P4_B6. Next base: position 28,644 of record NZ_JBFUHV010000052.1, read on the forward strand.
GAACGGGATGCATTCTCAAACACCACGGAACCCTCTGCATCGGAGACAACCTCGGGAAGGCCTACGACCGCGCACGGCAACTCGAATGGCTCTGCGACGTCTGGATGCGAGCCAGCGCGGTAGGCGTCCCGGCCCTACTCGATATGGAGGAGATCGACAACGTCGTCGACCGCTTCGGTTCCTATGGGCAACGACAGGAGATCTCCCAACGGTAGGTCCGCCCGCACAGCGGCCTGCGCCATAAGCCGGGACTGGCCGCGACGTGTGGAAATGAGGTCAGTGCGCTGCGTCGAACGCGTCCTGGACGTCGGCGGGGATTCGGCCGCGTGCGGAAATTTCGTAGCCGCTCGCGGCCGCCCACTCCCCCACCTCCCGGGCCCGCACCGCGGCCGGGGCCGGGACCCGGGTCAGCACCCGAGCCAGCGCCACGGTGGCCGTCAGCACGGCGGCCACCACCGCGATAACGCACACGAACGTCGCAGGGACGGTGGAATACCCGAACAGCCCAGCGGTTCCTACACCCGCGGCCGTCGCCGCCAGTGCACTGACCGGAAGCAACACCGCCAGCATCCGCACGGTTCCGGCGGGCCGATCATCGCCCGCCGCGGCCAACACCCACCACACAGCAGGCAGTGCGCTCCCGTAGGCCAGCACCGCGCTGCCGGCGTAGAGCACTAGCACCACAGCCCATTCCACCGCGATGCCCACCGTGGCCGTGAACACGACATACAGCGACACCAGCATCGGCGACAAACCCCACGGTGACACCAGCAAGGGCCGCGGCGACGGTCCGGCCCAGCAGGAAGGTGCGCCGACGGCGGCGTTCGTCCGCGCTCGCCGCGTCCCGCACCACCCGCCACCCGGACAGCCACAGCACCACCCCGCAACCGGCCCCGGCCACCGCGGCACCGCCGAGCACGATCGCCACCACGATCGATGGATCGGTCCACGCCGGCTGGAACGACGTCGCCACCATGTTCGGCCGCGGCGAACACCACCACCAAGACCAGCCCGACGACCACACCCGCAACCCCGAAGATCCCGCTCTGTCTCCCCACCCACCCATCGTGTCACCGGAAGGTGCTCAGAGACCGGCAACCGCGGCCGCCGGGCGTTCCCCAACGCAAATGCCGACTATCGCGATCCACTCCGCGGGAATCGTCGAGTCAGGTGTGCCGAGTTACCTCGCCCCCCCGGGCACCGCTGGTGCGGACACCCGCCCACTGCCGATATCCCCACAGGCTTATGGTCTTCGCGGCTGGATGGTCGCAGAGAGAATCGGGGGCAATGCTGCACCTCACGCGACCGAAATTTCGGCCTGAGCATCGTGGAAGGCTCGCTCGATCTCGACCGAAATCCGGCCGCGGGAGGACACCACATGGCCCGCCCCGATCGCCCACTCACGAATCTCCCTCGAAGACTTCTTCGCGGGAGCCTTTCTCACCTGTTCCCTCTTCACCGGTACCTTCGCCGCGACCGCCTTCTTCACGGCCTTCTTCTCCGCTGTTGCCTTCGCCGCGACTGTCTTCTTCTTCCCCGCCTTCTTCGTCGAGGCCGTCTTCGTCGCGACTACCTTCTTCTCCGCCGGAGCCTTGCTCGCGGCTACCCTCTTGACCGGAGCCGCCGCCGCAGCCGTCTTCTTGGCAGCTGTCGTCTTTGCTGCCGTCTTCTTTGCCGGCGCCGGTTTAGCCTCCGCCTTCTTCGTCTGAGCGTCGTGGAAGGCTTGCTCGATCTCGGCCGGAATCCTTCCGCGGGAGGATACCTCGCGGCCGTCTGCGATCGCCCAGGCACGAATCTCCTTGTTCGTCGTCTTCGCCGGGGCTTTACTATCCACTGCCTTTTTCACCAGGATCTTGGCCGTGGCCGGCTTCGTCACGGCCGCCTTCGTCCCGGTCGGCTTCTCGGCAGCCGTCTTCGTCGCGCCTATCGTTTTCTCCGCCGGAGCCTTGCTCGCCGCTTCCGTCTTGACCGGAGCCGCCGCAGCGGTCTTCTTGGCAGCTGTCTTCTTCGCTGCCGTCTTCTTTACCGGCGCCGGTGTGACCTGAGCCTTCTGCGTCGGAGCGGCATCGAAGGCTTGCTCGATCTCGGCCGGGATCCGGCCGCGGGAGGACACTTCCAAACCCTCCCCGATCGCCCACTCACGAATCTCCTTGGTCGTTTTCTGCGCTGGAGCCTTGCGCGCCGACGCACTCTTCGCTGGAGCCTTTCCTCCGACTACCTTCTTCACGGGCCGCTTCTTCGCAACCGCCGTCTCCGCAACGATCTTCTTCGCAGCCGTCTTCTTTGCCGGCGCCGGTTTGACCTGAGCCTTCTTCGCTCGAGCGGCATCGAATGCTTGCTCGATCTCGGCCGAAATCCGGCCGCGGGAAGACACCTCCAATCCCTCCCCGATCGCCCACTCACGAATCTCTTTCGTCGTCTTTTGCGCCGAACCTGCAGAACCCCTCGGTGATACCGCCATATTCTTCTCCCTATTCGCCGGGCAATCGTCGATCGCACACAGTAGCGGCATTTCGGCCCTCTCACCGCCAGCAGATCGAAACGGCAAGTAGTCACACGCGGGCCGCCCTGATTCCCGAGGACCCGTGCCATCACCCTTGTCGTCCAGCAGAAACATACAGAGCACCATGTCGACGGTGCCGACTCCTGCAGGACCACGGCGGCCAAGCAGGCCAGGAACTTCTTCCGCCGCGAGAATGACGAATGCGAATATTCTTGCATAGCATCCAATTACCACGGCCAGCGGTCAGTCCAGCGGGACCTTCGCGCATGCACCGAAGTCCACGAGACTGCCGTGACACGAAACGCTGCTCGAGAACGAACAGCGGCGGGAAAGTGTCGAGCCCGCAACCACGGCCGGGAGGAAAGCGAGAGGGCCACACCGGCGACCCCATTCTCGCAATAGTCCGCCGATCCCAACACCAGTTACGACACTGCGTCATGGCGCGGGATGCGCATCCAACCGTCCGTGACCGTTCTCAAGGACGTGGCTACGGAAGTCGGGCGCTGCCCGCCCCCACGTATTTCAGGTGGTGGACCTCGTCGAGGACCCCCGACCGGGGATGGGGATATCGCGCAGGATGCCTTCCGCGACGGCGCCGGCGAGAGACAGGGCGACGTAGAGGTAGCCGCCGTGGGAGTCGTCGATCGGCTCGAACCGCCCCTGCAGCGGGTCACCGAGCGTACGGATACCTTTGGCGTTGAACGAGTTCGGTGGGTACGGGGGATCCGGTACCGGAGATCCGGTGCAGTGTGGTACCCGCGGGGATCACCCGGGCCTGCGGGGGCCGGCCGTTGTAGCGCTCACTCACCGGTGTCAGTCCATGCCCATCTGCTCGGCGGCCACTATCAGCTCCACCTCGGCCTCCGTCAGCATGTGCACGGCAAGGCGGTCCACCGGCCGCTGGTCCCCGATCAGTGGGTTCTCGGTGAACCACCAGTCCAGGGTCCCCCACGGGTCGAGGTCGCATTCCATCAGCCGGTTCGCGTGCTCGGCGACCGGGCGGATTTGTTTGCGCTCGCGGTCGAACTGGAACAGCGGATACCGGTACTGGTTGCCGACCTTCAGCCCGAGGAGTTGATGTGTCTTCCGTTTGGCGTTGGCCAGGGCCCGATTCACATTCCCGGACGGGGAGAGGATCTCCGAGACCTCGGTCGAGGAGATCGTGTCGCCCGACAGTGACAGCGGGGACGCATAGGTGAGGTTGCCGGTCGCGGTCTCCAATTCGACCTGTCCATGCGGATCGGTTCCTACTGTGACGGTCGGGGCCGGATCGGCGAGACCCCGTTCGGTGCGCGGCGCCCGGTCACCCGCGCCGCCCTCGGTGCGGGCAGCGCGGGTGGCACGGGGCAGCCGCTGCAGTTGGATGGTGACCACGTCGGTATCGGCGGTGTCGAACAACGCCCGCATCACCACACCGCCGGTGTCGGCGAGATCGGCGGCGTCCAACGCGGTGCGGAACGCGTCGGTGAGCCAATCCAGCGCCAGCCCCGTCGCCCGGAGATCGAACCGGAGCTCGAAGTCGATCTCGATGCCGCCGGCCGGGCGCCGCGACGCACCCTCGAACGAGGACACCACACGGGTAATCTCCCGCTGCCACTCCTGCGCACTCCTCGGGCGCTCCCGAACCTGCGTCCCGCCCAACCGGCCACCCGCGATCCGCGGCTCCACCGCGACGCGACTACCACGTACCGCCGGGGACGAGCCGTGCAGGGAACGACCAGCAGCAGCGCCACCGGTGCGGCCGGGCCACCGGCTCGCGGCAGTAAACCCGAACCGGCCCGCGCCGCGATTCACGACCCGATACCGCGTGCGACCTGCGTTGCCGTCTTCTTTGCTCATGATGACCGCTCCACCCGAGTACTACGCTTCTTACGATATAGACAAGTGTAAGTATCGTAAGACCATGTGTCCAGGTGCGCGCGCTCCACGTACCAGCCACCGGCGACTCCCGCGAGCGGAACGGCTGTCGGAGCGGCGGGGTACGACGTCCCGTTGCCGACCCGGACAGGCACCGCTGGAGAACAGCCGACGTGCACACCACGCCGCTCGGGGAACATCTGAATCCTGCGGAAGAGGTGGATCCGGCGCCTCACGGTCGGCGACGCCGGCGAACGAGACAGTGGATGTGACGCCAGTTACTTTCGAGCGATACCCTTCGGTATCATTCGCCGTGTCGCTACCATCAAATTGCACACCGTTCACCACCTCGTGAGAGGTGACCGAGTGTGCATCATCCGGGTTCGTCCCGGTCCCACCGATGTCGAGCCCAGGCATCACCGCACCGACACGCCCTGCGGCCGCGGCGTCGACCCGATCGCAATCCCGGACTCCGGCCTGTCACTGCCGCCACCCGACTGCCACCTCCCGGGCATCGGAAGTACACCGCGATGTGTCGAAACGTTATGTCGCACAACCTTTTCGGAAAGCCATGCGCTGACACACTACAGTCCAACCCGGTTACCAATAAGGTCCTGCCCACCCACAGCGCCCCGACATCGATGTGCCTGGCACACATCCCCGGCCACAAGCCCAGGCCCGCCACACCCGCGCGCCCGCCCCTGACCGACGGATCGGCTCACCGCTCCCCTTTCGAAAGCGACCCCTCCCGCTGTGCCTGATCAATTCCACCACCACCCCCTCGACCGGGACTGGCAGCACCGCGCCTTATGCCGCGGCACCGACACCGACATGTTCTTCTCCCCCGAGGGTGAACGCGGCAACGTCCGTGCCCGGCGTGAGCGCGCCGCCAAACAGATCTGCCAAGACTGTCCCGTGCTCGCTGACTGCCGCGCTTACGCCCTCACCGCCACCGAGTCTTATGGCATCTGGGGTGGCATGTCCGAGACCGAGCGCGCCCGCCACACCCGGCGCACCCGCCGCCCGGCCCGACCCCGCGAGTGTGCCGTGTCAACGGACCCTCTAACCTGGCGGATCCGAACACCCAGAGCGTGAAGGTAGAACAGCCATGGCCACCGACTACGACGCACCACGAGTCACCGAATCCGACGAGCCGGACACCTCCCTCGAACAGCTGACCGCCAGCCGGAAAGACACCCAGTCCCCCGTCGTCGACGTCGAAGACACCGACACCGCCGAATCCTTCGAACTGCCCGGCGCCGACCTGTCCGGTGAAGAACTCACCGTCCGCGTCATCCCCAAACAAGACGACGAATTCACCTGCACCAGTTGCTTCCTGGTCCACCACCGCAGCCGCCTCGCCGACACGGCGCAACAACTCTGCCGCGACTGCGCCTGAACACGCCGGACCCCGAGAAGCTCGGCCGCCCTGAGATTGGTCCGCATCGCACACCCTCGATCGCCGAGGCCACGGTCTGATTCGCCCCTTCCACGGACCTCCCTGCGGCCCGGAGGCGACACGCGGTGGGGCGGGCGGGGCTCGAACCCGCGACCAACCGATTATGAGTCCACGGCTCTCACCGACTGAGCTACCGCCCCATCACCGCACGCCCCCGCTCTGCGGGCGTAGCGATGGTATCTCCACACTGCTGCCCCGTCCCGCTCGCGGCGGGGCAGTGCTCATGCGCGGCCGAAGAGCTGCCGCACGCCACCGTCCTCATCGACGGCATACAACGCCATTCCCAACAGGTCGAGAATCCGTTGCGGTGCCCGCACCGCCGCTTCCACCGATCGCGGCTCGTCACGCACGACCAGGGCGAACGCCACCGACTGATCCGGTTCGCTCGGCATCCGCCGCACGAGCTGCCCGATGGCGGTATCGACATCCAAATCCGGCGCGGCGGTCGCGCCCTTGACCTCGGCGTAGAGTAGGTGGCCGTCCTTCTCGCCAACGATGTCGACGAACTCCGTATCGGTGCGGACCATCCATCCCTGAGACGACAACCACCCCGCGAAGTCCCGGGCCACGCGAGCCTCATCACCTCTCATACCGGACACGGTAAGCCTGAATTGTCAGTTCCGAACAACACCCATAGTGCAAGAGCCGTCAGGCGCGGCTCAGGCATACCCGACAGATCGTGCGGTGAGATCGACGTACTCCCTTCAGGACCTCATCCACGCAATTCATGTAATCGACTCACTGGTAGCACAATTCGTGTGCACGATGTTCGACGCCGCCCCAGAACCGGCCACGGAGCGGCTGCCGTCGATCATTCTCCCCGGTGTCTGCCGGGTGTCCGCACAGCCGAATCCGGGTCCGGGTTCGGGTTCGGGGCGGAGCGGTGGAAGCCCGGATCGATGGTCAGGTCTTCGGTGTCTGCAAAGATCAGCTGACCGTCGTCGAGCGCGACCGCCCACCGATGCACCGGCGCCCACTCGTGCCCACCACCGCCCGGGTCGGTCACCGCCGCATAATCCTCGACCACCTCACCGGTGAGATCGGCCCCGGCGCTCCTGCGGACCAGCACCCGGACACCGACCGTAAACTCCGGGCCATCGACCGGCCGATTGCCGCTGTTTCGGACCATGTTGCCCCACCTCCCCATTTCGCGAGCTGCCGGGATCGAGCATAAGCACCGACAGGTCCGGTACGCGACCCGACCTGCACCAACACCTCCGTAATCGGAACGCCGCCGAAGCAGTTGACTGTCATGGGGCCGCCGGCGGCCACCCGGGTACAGCAACCCACACTCAGTGGCGCGACAGAAGCAGTGCAACCTCGTCCCCCACTCCCTCCGCTCGCCATTGTCGTGAACGGCTCTCTCCTTACTGGACTCTCGTCACTCGCGGCTCTACGAGCTCGGTTTCATCGATTTCCTCTACGCTGACAACCTCTTGCGGATTCCCAGGCGCTGCGCACACAACTCCGCACCGCCTGCCACCGACACCGCGGCCGGGGCCGGGGCCGGGGCACCAGGCGTGGCCGCCCCCTGCACGCCCGATACCAATTCCGTGGGCTTCAGCGTTCGGTGTTCGGTATTGACCGAACACCGAACACCTGCAAGGATCGGAACGGTGAACGGACGGCGGATCCCACAGAGGCGCGCGGGTGCGGGCATCGAGGCCTTCGTGGTCGATGCCTTCGCGCAGTTGGACATTGAGGCCCGCCTGCCCGTGACCGCATCCGGGAGCTACGCCGACCTTGTCGTGGACCCGGACGGCGTAGCGGTGCCGATTCACCTGGAGTTCCGCACGTTGGTCACCGTCGACGTTGCCGAGCGGCTGCTCACCGACATTGCGCCCTCGACTACCTCGGGCGCGTCGACACCGTTGCTCGTCGTGGCCGACCGGGTGACCGAGGATGCGCGCACCGTGCTCATCCGCCACCACGGCGGTTACCTCGACCTGCGTGGCCGACTCGCTTTGCGCACCGATCGCCTGGTGATCGACGCCGACGTGCAGCCGGTCAAGGAACGCACCGCACGGTCCGAGGCGCTCGCCGGCAAGGTCGGCCTCGAGGTCGCCACCGCCATGCTGCTGCATCCCGAACGAGCCGGCACGGTGCGCGGGTTGGCGCGCGAACTCGGTCGCTCCCCCAGCACGGTCTCGGAGATTCTCGCCGCCCTGCGACGAGACGGCCTCCTCGACGAGAGCAATGCCCTGATCGGCACCGACTTGTTCTGGCAGGTCGCGGACCGGTGGACGAGCCCGCGTGTTCATCTGGCGCAGCCCCCGACACCGGGCGATGCCAGCCTGCATCGAACGCTCCGGCTCGGTCTCGACGCGCTCGACGGGCCCGGGTGGGCACTGACCGACTCCGCTGCCGCCGCCGCGTACGGCGCACCCCTCGCCTTCCGCGCAGGTCAAATCGTCGACTTCTTCGTTCCCGACCCATCGATCCTCCGGCGCGCGAGCACTCTGCTCGGCACCGCGCAGTCCGCCCGGCAGGCGCACGCCACCGTGCGGGTCGCCCCGGTTCCCGCGGTCGTCCAGCCCCGGATCACCCTGGACACCAACCTGCCCGAATGGCCGCTCACGCATCCGGTGTTCGTCGCGCTCGATCTCGCTCAAGACCTCGGGCGAGGCCGGGAAATCCTCGATGCCTGGACACCCGGTGATCGGTGGACCCGTGTCTGGTAGCCACCATGTCATGTTTGTCGGCGATGCGATGGCCGCCGTCGTCCAAGGTGTCGTCGAGGTTCGGGCACTCATCGGCCAGGCGCCCGTCATCGTCGGTGGCCTCGCGGTGCTGTCACGGTTGTCGAACCCCTACCGCGCCACCGTAGATCTCGACCTCGTCGACCGACTTCTCGGCCGCCTCCCCCAACTCGAGGTCCTTCGCGCCGCCGACGGCGCGGAGCCGGTCGAGCCGGCGGCCGTCCTGCTGCCCACCCGGTACGGATCAGTCAAGGTCGACGTGCTCGAAGTCCGGCAGGTCGAACTCGACCAACCCAGCGACGATCCCGGGGACCGCCTTCATGCCTCGGCGCACGCCTGGGCCAACGACACCGCAACCGACATGACCATCGAGGTGATCCGCGCCAGCGGTGAGCGCGCCGCGGTCACCACGCCGGTTGCCGAGCCCGGGCCGCTGATCGCGATGAAACTCCAAGCGGTGATGAATCGCTCTTCGGACAAGCAGGGCACCGACCTGCTCGACATCGTGCACCTCGTGCTCGACGACAGCACCCGGACGGCGGCGCTGGCCCAGATTCGCTCCGTCGAAGCCGCCACCGTGCAGGACATCGCTATCCATGTCGATCTGTGGTTCACCCGCAAACGCCCGCAGTCGCTTCAGCGGATCCGCGCAGTGGGCGGCCGCGACATCACCACCGACGACCTCGACCTTGTCGCCGAATTGTTGACCGACGCGGCGCAACGTTAGTGCCCATGGCATGTGATTGATGAAGTCAGCTCTGGTCGCGATGTGGTGTTGTGCAGGCAGGCCACCCCGGAGCTCGTCGACCAGGTCTCGATCCGGGTCCACCGCCCGCAACACCGCCACCGAATTGAGTACGCCCGCACGCTGCCCAACGGATGGCCGTGCACCGGATCGGGCGCCCGCGCACCTGCCGTCTCGATAGCGATGCCGTCTCGTCGGACCAGGACTAACCCACCGGCCCCGCGGCATGTCCTATTCGGCAACCGCCGCTCGACACGGATCGCTCACTGCGCCGCAGCACGCCACTCATCTGTGCGCTCACGCGTTGCCTGCGCCAGTGCCTTCAACGTAGCTTCCCGATCAAACTCTTTGCCGTAGAACGGGGTTCCCGGCTGCTGGCGCCAGGAATCTTCGACTGTGCCGGCGTCGACAGGGTCAAAGCCGAGCTGATTGATCAGATCGAATACCACCTGCTTCTGCAGTGCGTCGTCGCCGGCGATTGGGATCGCGATCCGGCCGCTCGACCCTTCCGGTAGGCCCTTCTCGAGAAGGTGCTTCCACCAGATTCCATTGAATGCCTTGAACACCGGCACCCCGAGGTGGTCTTGCACCCATTCACTTTCCACCTGACCGTCTTCGATGGCGGCGATCAATCCGTCTCGCTGCTGCGGATAGTAGTTGTTGGTCTCGATCACCGGAGCACCAACTGCCGCGCCTGCGAGGATGCCGGCGGGAAGGTCCACGACGTTCTTCTGCGGGATGCTCACGATCACCAGGTCTGCACCCTCGGCGGCTTCGGTGTTCAGTACCGCCTTTGCGCCGGTCTCCGCCTCGAGGTCTGCGAGGGTGTCGGGTGTCCGAGAGTTCGAGACGCGCACGTCGTGACCGAGCGCAGTCAGCCTGCGTGTAAGAGTGCCACCGATCTGACCGGCTCCGATGATTCCGATGCGCATGTTCTTGTGCTCCTTCGCCGAGTGCCGCGATACTTCGCGACTGCTGCAAGCGTCAACAACCGACACCGTCGGATAGTTCCGCATGGGCACATTCAGCTCGACCTGATTCAAATGCTTGACAGTTCGGCACGGACGGCTAAATTCCGGGTCAAGTCCCAGCGGGTGGTGTACGACGTCGTCGCGCAACTTCTCCTCGTTGGTGAGTCCAGGCAGTCAAGGCCGGTCTCACCTCCTCTGTGGGCTCGCTAGTGCTGTCGGTGGGCTTGGCGTTGAGGGAGCGGGCCAGCACGTTCAGGCCGAGATCGCGGCGTCCTTCGGTCCATTCATCGTGTTGTTCGGTCTGGACCGCCGGGACGTGGCCTCGACGTCGGCTGCGGTGAAGACGCCTACGCGCTCTGGTGGGGCTGGCCATCTTGAGCCTCGATCCCACAGGCACCGCTCGCCAACGGTGGTCCAACCGCTGGAAGGCGGCACTGAATGCCTTCGAGATCACCTTCGACGGACGCCTGTCCGCCGGGCGAAAGTAGCCACAAATCAACCAGTTACACCGTTATCTGGACAGACCCAACCTAGCGCCGATATTTCCCGCGCCGATAGTGCCTATCTCATGTAGATAACCTCCCAGATGATGTTTGATTGAAGTCACCGCGTGACGCGCGGATCGACTCCATATTGGGCCGGTGCGCCGAGGTGTTCTCGGAGGGTAGCGCCGTCATATTCCCGGTGGAACAGCCCGCGCTCCTGGAGGATCGGCACCACGCCATCAACGAAGGCGTCAAGCCCATCCTCGTATATGTCCGGCGACACCCAGAAGCCGTCAACAGCGTCTGCCTCGAACCATTCCTGCATGTGGTCAGCGGCGTCGGCGGCCGGTCCGACGATGACGGGGTGGTAATCGATCACACCGTGCGCGAGCACGTCGCGGACCGTCCAGCCTTCACGCGCGATCTTAAGTGCATGGACCGAGCGCGGGTCGACCGGTGATGGCCGCGCCTTGGACAACTGCTCCGGCGGTAGTGGCTCGTCGAGCCGCGCAGGATCGAGGCGCAGGCCGAGCATCCGTCCAAGATAGGACGCGCGCTGAGGAAATGTTCGTCCGCTCAAAGTGATTCGGCGATCGAGACCTTCCCGCCTATCGCTCGCGATCGTCGTCATCAGGCCGGCAAAGAATTTGAGCTCGTCCGGGTTCCGCCCGGCGCGTTCGGCCGCTTCACGAAACGCGGCGCGCTGCGCACGCGCATCGTCGATCGTGAAAGCCGCGCCGATGACGCCACTGGCGTAGCGGCCGGCGAGATCGAGGGCGTTCGGACTGCCTCCGGCGTGGAAGATGACGGGTTGCCCCTGCTCGGAAGGAGGAATGTACAGCGGCCCGCGCGAGGCGACGAAATTGCCGCCCATATTGATGGGAGCGATCTGCTCGGCGTTCGCGAAGCGGCCCGTCGCCTTATCGTGCACCCATGCAGCCTTTCCCCAGCTGCCCCAAAGGGCTTGTACCAGCTGGACCGTCTCATGCGCCCTCCCGTAGCGTTCGGAGCTGGACGGCAGTCGTGCGCCATAATTCGCCGCGACGTCCTCGCCGCTCGATGTGACGGCGTTCCAACCGGTCCGTCCATGACTCATGACATCCAGCGCCTTGAACTGTCGCGCGAGGTTGAACGGCTCGTTAAAGGTGGTCGAGCCGGTCGCGACGAGGCCGATCCGGCTCGTTTCGCGGGCAACAGCTGCCAACGTAACCATGACGTCGAGATTGAAGTTAGGCGGCTCATTCTCAATGTCGCCGACGTGACTGGGACCGTCCGGCAGGAACAGGAACTGGAGCTTTCCACGCTCGGCCGCTTGGGCATGCCGAACCTTCGCGTCGAAACTCGCATAGCTCGTGGGGTCGACCGCCGGGGCGCGCCAGGCACCAGGCAGGTTGCCGTACCCGTTGCCCAGATGCATGCCGATAATCATTTGTCTGGTCATCATGTCCTCTTTCCGTGCGCAGATCCGAGCTGTTCGCGCTGTCGGCTGCGCGCTATACGGAGATACTCTCCGTTTCGAATCCAATGTTTGGCGTTGGCCGTTTCCTTCGACTCGTTACTCCGAGCGTCGGTTGTCGACCTATTCGCCGAGAAAGTCCGGGAAAAGCAGAAACGCAAACTCGCCACGCTCGGCGGCTCGGGCGTAGCGGACCTGGGCGTCGAAGCTGGTGTAGTTGGCGTCGACGCCGGGGGCGCGCCAGGCCGAACTCTGCGAGCCGTACCCGCTACCGGTGTGCAACCCCAGGATCATCTGCTTCTTGCTTGTCATGTTTATCGGCTTTCGGAGTTCGGGTGGCCGCTTGGCCATGCGCGGAGGTGCACTACCCGAAGGGGGGCGCACCTCCGCCTCGCCTCAGGGGGCGACGTAGCCGCCGTCGATGATCAGTTCTTCGCCGGTGACGAATTTCGCCTCGTCAGATGCGAGATACAGGATGCCGTAGGCGATGTCGGACGATTCGCCGATGTGCGGTGGCAGAACCGAGTTCACGGGGTCCGCAGCCTCCTCCTTGGTGATGCCGTAGTTCTTGATGAGGCTTGTGTAGATCGGGCCGGGGTGAACCGAGTTCACACGGATGCTGTCGGCAGCGAAGTAGTTCGCCGCGTGCTTGGTCAGGGACCGGACTGCGCCTTTCGAGGCAGAATAGGCAGCGCCGCCGCCGTCGGCTGGCCCGGAGATGATGGCCGCGAGCGACGAGACGTTCACGATCGCGCCACGCCCTGCGGCCTGCATGACGGGAATGACGTTTTTCATACCGAGCCAGGTGCCTGTCGCATTGATCGCAAGAACCTTGTTCCACTCGTCGAGTTCAGTATCAAGAAGGCCCTTGGGGAGGGCGATCCCGGCGTTGTTGACCAGGATGTCGATAGTTCCCCATAAAGCGGTGACGTCGGCGATGACCCGTTTCCAGTCCTCGGGTGAACTGACGTCGAGCATGTGCGCGATCACCTCTGTTCCCGAGGCGGAAATCTCTTCGACGGCGCGGCCGAGTGCGTCCTGCGATACATCGGTGACGACGACTTTGGCTCCCTCGGCAGCAAAAATATGCGCCGTGGCGAGTCCGATACCGCTGGCAGCTCCGGTGATGACGGCGACCTTGCTGTTCAGGCGTGGCATTTATTGTTCCATTCGTGTTGTTTCAGCGGGGATTTCCGCGGGTCCTTGTCTCATCGGGTGACGGCATACACCGCACGTTCGCGGCCCGTACCCTCCTGGAGGTCGGTTCTTATGCGTCAGAACTGTCGCGCCCCGACATCAGGGCGATGCGAGGCAGCAAGCAGCGTGCGCAGACGGTCTGCCGAAACGGGGGCCCCGGGGTCGGCGAGGTAATCGTTTTTGAGTCCGTCTGCGCTGGCGGCGTAGATCGGCGTGTAGGCACCGGACTCCGGTTCGAAGCGCCACGACTCGGCGAGCGTCCCGGCGTCGACCGTGTCGAATCCAAGCGCGTTCACGATGTCGGAGACGCGCGCCTTGGCTGCGGTGTCGTCTCCGGCGACCGGCAGTGCTGTGCGCGGGAGGGAGTTGGCGAGGTTCGGGATGTGGTGGAAGAGGATGTTGTTGAATGCTTTGACGATGAGCGTGTCCGGGAGGAGGGTTTGCTCGTACTCGGCGGTGGTGCTCTCGAGGGTGTCCAGTTGCTCGATGCGACCGTCCCGGTGGGGGTAGTAGTTACCCGTGGAGAGGATCGTCTTTCCCGCGAAGGCGTCTATGGGCAGGTTCGGGTAAGCGGCTAGCGGTACGGCCAGGACCGGGATGTCGCCGAACTCCGCTGCCGCACGGACCTCGCCGGCCTGTGCCCGGGGGCCGAGCTCGTCGATCAAGTCCGTGAGCGACTCAGGTCCCCGCGAATTCGCGATCAAGACTTCGTAGTCGGCCGCGATAGCCAACCGAGCGATCGCTGCTCCGATCGATCCGCTGCCAATGATTCCAATGCGCTTCATGTTGCTCTCCTTGCTGATGATGGATTAGTACTCACGCCCGCACGAGGCGTGATCGTCTCGGCACTACCTTTTGTCGGCGGCGCCTGACGGGGGATCTGTGTGTGGGCAACTCCCACCCGTTTCTGGTGAGAGCGGCCAGGGCCGCGGCAGATTCGTCGTCAGCCAAATCCGCACCCCGCACCCAGCTGGTGGCCAAAGTGGCAAGGAAAAGGTCCCGGCCCTTGACCTCGCTGCGGGCGCTTCCCTCGCCCTGGGCGGCCTGGAGGAACTCCTCGATCGTCGTGACGAATCCCTGGCATGTCACAGCCAGCGGGGACGGGCTGGCCGTCGTTGCAGCTCGCAGCGGCTCGGGCAGACCATCGAATGCGCCAGCCCATTCGGTGAGCACGTCGAGCCAGCCGTCGAGCGCGGCGGCGGCGTTCGCCGACCGGGTACGGAGTTCGTCACGTCGGGACAGCAGAGCCTTGTCACGCGCGGCGAGCAACGCTTCCCGGTTAGGGAAATGCCGGTATAGGGTGCCCGCGCCGACGCCGGCCTGTTTTGCGATCGCATCGAGCGAACCGCTGACGCCGTGTTCCGAGAAATACTGCTCGGCGATGTCGAGGATGTGGCCCGGTTACGTCGGGCATCAGCCCGCGGGGCACGAACCCTGCTCGTCACGATCTCACGCACTACTGCGGTTACCTCACTTTGCCAAACGGGGAGTGTCTCCGTATCCCTTCTTCCTAAGAGGAGACTATCTCCTTTTAGCCTACGTGTCATCTCCGACGGATCGACACATTCGCCGACGAAGGTTGTGCCCGTCGACCCCACCAGCACATCCCGGCCGGCGACCACGAGCTGGTCCTCTTCGAAGTCATCGACCACCAACGCTACGACGATACGGCCCCGTTGACCTATTACAACCGCCACGTCGACGCTATCCACCACGGACGAAAGTAGGCAATGTCCCGGAAACAGATTCACCTTGCCACCACAAGCGGCAATGTTCTGGGCGCCAGCCCATACGCGTGGCTCGACCCTCAGGTCGACCCCACCGACTACGTCAACATTCACGCCGTGATGCGCTACGCTCAGGCCGCCGAACGCGGCAAGTTCGATTTCATCTTCCTCGGTGACTTCCTCGCCCAAAACCCAGCGCAGCGAGGCACACTCGCCGAACCAGACCCTCGAGCCAACCGTCGTGGCCACCGCCATCGCGCTGGCTGAGCGATCGGTGTAGTCAACACCGTCAGCGCCACATTCGAAGAGCCATACAATATCGCTCGCGTGCTGAAGTCCCTCGACGTCGTCTCCGGCGGACGCATGGGCTGGAACGCCGTGACCACCTCAGCCCCTCAGGCTGCCGCAAACTTCGGGCGCAGAATCGATGACCGCGATACTCGCTATGCCCGGGCCGACGAAGTCATCCAGATCGTCCAGGCACTATGGGGCAGCTGGGAAGAAGACGCCTGACGAGATCCCGCCATCCAAGCAGGGCCAGCCAGTCATGGCTCACGCTGGCGCCAGCCCGCACAGCCACGCCCACGCCGGCCGCTATGCCGACATCCTTGTCAGCGAGGTCTTCACTATTGACGACGCCCGGCGCCAGCGCGAGTCGGTGCGCCAAGCCGCGAAATCCGCTGGCCGCAGCCCCGATGACATCAAGTTCTTCCCCGGGGTGATGCCCACCATCGCCGCGACCTACGCAGCGGCGCTGACTCAGCGCGGAAAGCTGGTCGAGCCCGACATTGTCCAGCACGTGCACTACCTCGGCCAGCTCATCGGCCCGCCGCTGGGGCCAAGCGACCTCAACGCCCCATTGAGCGCAGATCAGCTGTCCATTGCGCACACCAACCCCGGCGACCCACAATCGTTGAGAGCACTCGAGGTCGCCAAGGAAGGCTGGACCGTGCGCGAGGTGCTCCACCACGCCGTCATCGACTACCATCCGCTCCCATCGGCTCGCCCGAGGTCGTCGCCGACCACATGCAGGAACGGTTTGAGGCCGGCGCCGCCGACGGATTCCTCGTCATCCCCGGCGTTCTCGCCTATGGCATGGACGCTTTCGCCGATGGAGTCATCCCCATCCTGCAGCAGCGCGGCCTGTTCCGTACCGAGTACGAAGGCGAGACCCTGCGCGAGAATCTGGGCATCGGTCACCAGTACGGCCTGCGCCGGTCCTAGCCCCAGCCAAATCCGATTTCGCATCGTTCGGATCCTCAAGATCGTCATAGATCCGGCGGCGGAGCGCTCAGCAGTCATCCCCGCAGCATTCGGAAAACAGTGCGAGGATCTGGTGATTCAAAATGTGTATATCGTGACCCGCAGTGAACATGGCTTGCCAAAAAGCGAACTTGAGCTCTGCGATCACCCTCCCTGTCGTCGACTCGCGACGCCGCGTCTGGCATAGGTCCCGCTGCGGGGTGTATTGCGCCTATTTGGGGAGGGAAGGCCCCTTTCGAATGTGCTGTCCCGCGGCCACCGCAGGCCATAGACAGTCGATGGTGCATCCGAAACTGTGTTCCGGGTGGACACTTCAGCAAAGTGCGAAGGAAGCATCGGTGCAGCCGAGATACGTGCATCCCACCCGTAAAGATCAACCGCCTCCGCCGTGCCGCCACCGGTAGCGGCGACGTAAGTGCTCGAGCGCGGAGCGCCCGCTCCTCCCCCACCATCACCCAGGACCAATTAATCGCCTGGCTGCGTGAACTGCTGACCGGTAACAGCGAATCCCTGCCATATCGGATCGCCGGCACACTGCAGCTCCTCTACACTCAACCAATCGCGAGGATCGCAACACATCGCACCAACGACATCCTCCTGGCGTCAGACGGTCCATATCTTGCCCTCGGCACCCATCCTGCGCCCATTCCGACGCCGTTCGCGGACATGCTCACCGAGCACCTCGCACAACGACCCAACCTGCATGCCGTCCGAGATGGTGAATCGGAGTGGCTCTTTCCCGGCCGCACGCCCGGCAGTCACCTGCACCCCAACACGATCATGAACCGACTACGCACCCTCGGTATCGATCTCCGCGGTACTCGCACGACCGCAATCCGAACATTGGTGACTGAGGTGCCTGCTCCGATCGCGGCGGACATGCGGGGCTTCAGCCAGCAGATCGCAGCCGTAGCCATCCACTCCGGCGAGTTGACCGGATACAGCCTCCGTTTTATGCTGTCCCGGTATCCGGAGGCGGTATCCGATTTGAGGTGGAGCCCGGAGCAGACAGGAGACGTATGAGTGCTGAAGAGCAGCCGGGCCGCCGGCCGCGCGCGGATGTCCAGCGCAACCGTGCTGCTCTGCTGGAGGCGGCTCAGCGTCAGTTCCTGAAATTCGGGGTCGGCACTTCAATGGAGGCGGTCACCAAAGACGCCGGCGTCGGGCCGGGCACGTTGTATCGGCATTTCCCGAACCGCGAGGCGCTCCTGGCGGCGGTGTTGCAGTCCCGTTCGGAAGTACTAGAGGCACGTCGCGCCGATATCTCGCAGCTCGACGACGCGTTGGAAAAGCTGCGGCGCTGGCTGCACGCGATGGAGGAATATTTCAGCGCGTTCAGCGGGTTGCCGGAACCGCTCATGGCTGCCGCGAGGGCATTGGAACCGGACAACCCGCTGACGGTGCCCTGCGAGAACATCATCGCGACCACCGAGGAGTACGTGCGCGCCGCGCGGCTCACGGGACAGGTGCGAGCCTCGGTAACGGGGCGAGACTTGTTCCTCCTGGCCGTCTCGGTGGCGTGGACCATGGGCGCCGCCGAGGCCGACTATGAGGTACTCGACCGTCTCCTGACACTCATCGAAAACGGCTACCGCAACCAAAACAAAAAGCAGTAGAGCAGCACCGACTTTCGCAGCGGGCAGTCCGATCCAAAAGCGGAACTGTCGAATTTGCGTTCGGTAACACCCGGTACAAACCGGCCGTCCGTCGTTCGGCAGATCTGTGCGACCCGGCGCTGTGGTGGTCGCACATCTGGCCCGAGATCTGTAGGACCGGAGACCAGGAAAAAGCCGCCAGGCAAAAGCTGTTTCACGCCTCGGCCGGCACGGCGCCTGCGAAGTGTCCGCACAGCCCTGCCCGATGAATGAAATCGATAAATAACCCAAGGAGTTACTGGATGAAGATAGGTATTCTCGGTGTCGGCCATATCGGTAAGACACTCAGTCGAAAGTTGAGCGCGGCCGGACACGATGTGAAGGTGGCCAACTCGCGCGGACCCGACACAATCGACGCCACGGTCCTGGCCACGGGAGCACGTGCGGTGCCCGCGTCCGAGGCAGTGAAAGACGTGGACGTCGTCATCCTCTCCGTCCCGCTGAACCGCGTTCCCGAGATCGCGCCGCTGCTCGCTGGCGTACCCGCTGAGACGGTCGTTATCGACACCTCGAACTACATTCCGGGGCGTGATTCCCAGATCGCGGCCATCGAAGCCGGCCAGGTCGAAAGTCTCTGGGTCGCACAACAGCTCGGCCAGTCGATCGTCAAGGCGTGGAATGCCATCGGCTCCGGCTCCTTCGCCCTTAAAGGCACGCCTCCAGGGATTCGGGGCCGTATCGCGATCCCGGTCGCGGCCGACGACGACAGCGAACGCGCGGTCGCCATAGCGCTGGTCGAGGACACCGGATTCGATGGATTCGATGCCGGACCGCTGGCGCAATCGTGGCGCCAGCAGCCCGGGGCACCGGTTTATTGCACAGATCTCACCCGCGACGAGATGCCGGCCGCCCTAGCGCGCGCCGAGGCCGCGAGATTGCCGAAGCGGCGCGACCTGTCGGGCGCCGCCATCGCCGAAAGGGTTGGCGTTGGAACGAACCCCGACTCTGAATACCACGTCCGCCTCAGCCGCGCACTGTTCATGTAGCGATCCGGACACGATAGAAGGGAAGGAACACGATATGAGGATTTCCGTTATCGGCGCCGGAGCCATCGGCGGCAATATCGCACGCCGGCTCAGCGAGGCCGGACATGAGGTACTGGTCGCGGACGCCCGTGGGCCGGAGGCCGTCGCCGCCGACGTCCGGAAAGCAGGCGCTCGCGCAGTAGACCTCGACGCCGCGACCCACGACAGGGAGGTCATCATCCTGTCGATCCCATTCTCGAAGCAGCCCGAGCTCGCCGGCCTCCTCGCCGGAGTGTCCGACGATACGGTGATCGTCGACACCTCGAACTACTACCCCGGCATGAACGGCCACATCGAGGCGGTGGACAACGGACAAGTCGAGAGTGTGTGGAGCGCGGAGCAGCTCGGCAAACCGATTGTGAAGGCGTGGAACGCCGCGCTCGCGGGGACACAGCAGACCAAGGGAGTACTCGCCGGAACGCTCGGCCGGATCGCTATCCCCGTTGCCGCCGATTCGGAACGAGCACGCCGGACCGTCATGCAGCTCGTCGACGACACGGGCTTCGATCCCGTCGATGCCGGGGCTCTGGCCGAATCGTGGCGGCAGCAGCCGGGGACGCCCGCCTACTGCACCGAACTGGATGTCGCGGAGTTGGGGCAGGCCCTGGCAGCGGCCGACAAGGACGAAGCGCCCCGTACTCGTGACCGGCTCGGGGAGCATTTCGCGAGCCTCACCGAGGCGCCCTCGCTAGACGAGACCGTCGCGATCAATCGCGCCGCACACCGCTGACCCAGCGCCTAGTGGCCGCCGACGACCTCTCTCCGGGTGGGAGAGGTCGTCGGCCCCTGTCGGTGCTGCTTTGTCGCGCGGCTATCTCCACGCCGACCAATGGCAAGCCGAGCACTAGTCGCCGGTGCAATTACAACTGCAACGCCGAGGCGAGTTCACGGAGCGCCGGCCGCGGGTCGGTCGACGGCGTGTCCGCGAGGACCTGCACAACGACGTGGTCCGCGCCGGCGTCGAGATGTGCGGTGAGCGCAGCGGCCGCGTCGTCGGCAGTACCCATGCCGACCAGTGCGCGGGCCAACCGGTCCGATCCACCGCCGACCAGGTCGGGCTCCTCGAAACCTTGGCGCAGCCACGAGTTCCGGTAGTTGGGCAGCGACGAATACATAGTGAGGTGGTCGTGCGCACGCCGAAGTTGATCGTCCGTATCGCCACCGATCGCCACAGCTTGTTCGGTGACGATCCAGCGATCGGCGCCGAGGATCGAGCGGGTCACCTGTGTCTGTTCGGGTGTCACCAGATACGGATGGGCGCCGTTGGCGTGCTCGCCGGATAGTTCGATCATCTTCGGTCCTAATGCGGCGAGCAGGCGTAGCGGCCTGGCGCCGGGCTCGATCTCCGGGGACAGTGCGTCCATGCGCTCGAGATACGTCCGCATCGTTGCCAGCGGCTTGCGATACGCGCCTCCGGGCAACTGTTCGACGAACGGGCTGTGGCTGACGCCCAGACCGAGCACGAACCGTCCCGGGTACAGGGCGCTGAGGATGCGGCCGCCGGATTCCGCCGCTGTTGGTATCCGAACGTGGATATTGGCGATGCCGGTGCCGACCACCAGCCGGCCGGTGGCCGCGAGAAAGGCCGCGGATTCTACCAGCGCGTCTTTGCCGCCGCCCTCGGGCATGAACAGCGAACCGAACCCCAGCGCTTCGATCTCGCGGGCGATGTCCTGTGCCTCACGTATCGGCCACGCCTCGCTGTTCCACCAGACACCGACCTTTGACGGAAACTTCATGCCGGCAGTTCGATCGGACATAATTCGTGACCTACTCTCCTGGTTCGTCGGTTATGTTGCCTATAGCGAAGCAGTGCGTCCGGTGCACACCACGGCGACCGGAATATGCCGAATCAATCACGATGTGACCGGCACTTTTATCGGACAACGGCCTACTCGTCTTGGGCGGGCGTGAAGGCCGGGACGTACTCGTCGGTTTTCGCCGGCCCGGACGTGGGAAACGCCGCGCGGACTCCCAGTCCCGCACCGAGGGTATCGTGCTCGATATCGACGAGCTGGGTCCACCAGGTACTCAGCGTCAGCGGTGGCCTAACCATGGTCGACTAGCGGCGACGAGTTCGGCGACGCGGGCGCTCCGACCCGTCACGGTTGCCCTGTGACGACAGGGCAACATACGGGGCCGTACCGGACGGATTCAGGCCACGATCTGCCGCCAGAGCACTATGCCGGGGCAGCGGGGAACTGCCCGACCTGCTCGGGTTCGAAGGTCTTCACAAGCACCCTCTTGGAGATCAGCCACATGGAGTTGACCTTTCTGTACTCGTCTTCGTACAGAACGTTGAACCGCAGCCGAGGACCGCCGTCGGCGTGCTGCACCTCGCATATACCGAACGCAACGCCCGTCGCGCCCGTTTCCGACCGAACAGTGATCACGTGGTTGGTCATGTGGTGAACGACGTGTTCCACCGATGCCATCAATTCGTCTCCGTAAGCCGCGATTGCCTCGCGCCCCACATGGAGACCGGAATCGACCTGGCGCTCGTCGAAAACGCAATCCTCCGTGAACACTTCGGCCGCCCACCGGGCGGGTTCGCCCGTGTCGAGGAGAAGGGCGTAGCGATGGTTCAGCTCGATGATGGCAAATTTGTCTTCAATGGACATGTGTGCAGACCTTTCGTCAGCCGTAACGAATAAATGGACAGTCGTGTCCCCAGGTGCCTCCCGCCGACAGGTTGATGCAGGTGTCCTACGGGCGAGGAACGGGTTCTGATACTGATCAATAGGCCGAACGGCCAACGGCTCGAGGCCCAACCGCTGCGGTAACCGCCGGCCAGGACCGTCGCGACGCGATCGGTGGGACGAGTTCTCCGACGAGTCCGAGCGCATCGGCGGCGGCTTCCATCCAGGATGCCGCCTGGTCCGGGGTGAGCTCCCCGAAGGGTCCGCCGAGCACGACGAACTCCGCTCCCGCGTCGGCGAGATCACGCGTTACCGTCGCGGCCCCTTCCGGCGCAACGACATCCGGGCGAACCCCCACGACCAACTGTTCGCATGCGCCGCTCTGCGCCTCCATTCGGCGCAGCCTGCCGCGGCGCTCGGCGAACTGGGAGGGAGTCAATTTGGTGGCATACCAGCCGTCCCCACGCTGGACTGCACGGCGGAGCGCTGCCGAGCTGTGTCCACCGATGAGCACCGGCAGCCGGACGCCTTGCCGAGGAGGCGGCGCGATGCCGACTCGGCCACCGTCGGGCACCGCAGCGTCGGCCTGCCAGCATCCCCGCAATGTGTCGATGCCCCGATCGGTGCGCCGCCCACGATCGGCCCAACCCTGCTCGAGCAGAGAGAATTCCTCGACCATCCACCCGCTTCCCACGCCCAGCAGGGTCCGGCCGCCGGAGAGCACGTCCAGGGACGCTACCTGTTTAGCCACGCCGATCGGGTGCCGCAAAGGAAGTACCAGAACTCCGATGCCGAGCTGTACTCGTTCGGTGCAGGCGGCAACGAAGTTCAGCGTGGCGAACGGGTCGAGGTACGGGGTGGACGGATCGAATGGTGGTCGCCCATTGCCACTGTACGGATACTCGGTCAACGGAGCGGCCGGCATCACGATATGGTCGGAAACCCAGACAGACCCGAAGCCCCGTCGTTCGGCAATACGGGCAAGCCGGCGGATCGTATCCGGCTGTGCATTCGGACCCAAGTTCGGCAACGTGACACCGATATGCAGTGGGTTACCCATAGGAATCTGCCCTTCGACTACGCGAACACTACGTACGTTGCCGGCTTATCGCCGTTCGATCCTGCTATTCCCGGCTCGCGCACTCGGCTACGGTCAGCGCCATGGTGAGCGCCCGGCTGAGGGAGAATCCACCTTGGTAACTGGTTCCGGTCGCTGTGAAGGCGGCGACAGCGCCCACCGCGTAGAGATGGGGAATGGGTTTTCCGCTGATGTCGAGCACGTGTCCGTCGGGATCGGTACGAACACCGCTCATTGAGATCGAGACCATGTTGAGACGCAGACGCATACCGAAGTACGGTGGCGTGGCGACGGGCGCGATATTGGGGTGCAGCTCGTGCGTAGGGTCTCCGTAGAAGCGCTGTACGTACGGATCGCTTCCCCGTCCGAATCGCGGATCGGCGGCCGTCGCCGCAGGGCCATTGAATTCGGCGGCCGTTCGTTCGAGTTGCACGCCGTCGATTCCCAGCTTGGTGCCGAGTTCCTTCATCGTCGTAGCAGATTCGACCAGGCCTTCTTCGTAGTCCCCGCCGGGGTCTGCACCGACTCCCCCATAACGACGATGGTGTTCCTCATCCCAGATCATGTAGATCGGGAAATGTTGCGCGTCGGGGGCCAGCGCCTGCCACGCCAGATCGCCATAGTACGAATCGTCGCAGAAGCGCTCTCCTCTACAGTTGACGATGAAAGTATGCGGGTACGTATACTCTTCCCGTCCGAGAAATGCGTTCGCCTTCCCGGAGAAGTATCCGGGGATATACGGCGCGGAACGTGCCGGAAACTGAACGAGATCGGCGCCGGCCGACGCTGCAAGACGGAATCCGTCGCCACGGTTCGTTCGCGGAGCCATCGTTCCGTAGTCCTGCGCTCCTAAGCCGGTGAACCGCTTCACCAGAGCGGGGTCCGAATCGAACCCGCTCGTGGCGAGGACCACCTTGCCCCGAAACGTTTCCCGTCCCGCGGATGTATCGACCACTACACCCGCGACGCGTTCATCCTCGATGATCAGCGCCTCCACACGGTGTTCCAACCGGATCGTGATCTCGTTTCTGCGCGAGGTGGCGTGCAGAAAGTTCGCGACAACACCGGTACCGAATCCGAGCAAGTTAATTGGCCTGTCGGTCTCCGAAAGCTCTCGGGTCGGCGGTTCGACTTTGCCCCCGTCAGAGCTCGGAGTCAGCGCGGCGGGTGTCTTCCCGGTCTTCTCGTGGATTTCCCAGTAGTTGGTCTCGTAGGGAAAGTGCGGGGTATAGCGCAACTTGTCCCGCCAGTCTCCGAGCAGATCAGCGTCGAATACAGCCGAGAGATAGCGTCCGTACTCGGACCATCCCGGCGCCCCGGCATGGCTGTCCGGCATTGCTGGAATGATTTTCCATTGGACTACCCCGAGGTTCTCGAAATACTCGACCGCTCGCGGCGACATCGTCAGGAATCGATACATGGCCGAATCGTCGAGCAGCTCGGGATAACGTCCGGCCGTCGCTTTGATGAATGTCGCGGCGTTTTCCATACTGTCGTGAACGCCTTCGCGAAGCATCACGTGGTTCGCGGGCGACCAGACCACTCCGGCCGAGTAGGCTGCGGCCCCGCCCACCCTGTCCGCCGCTTCGAGAATCGTCACCCGGAATCCGCGTTCTGCCGCGGCGATCGCGGTAGCAAGGCCTCCGAGGCCTGCCCCGACCACGAGGAGGTTCTCGTCGATCTTGTTCATCATGCGCTCCTGTTTGAACTTGTGCGAGGCCCGGGTCCGTGCCGTCAGCCGGTCACTGGTGGGGGATCTTGTTGGGCGCCATGGCTCCCGCGTCGATGACGTGTGTGGTGCCGGTGACGTAGCGAGCGTCGTCGGAGGCGAGGTAGACCACCGCGTTGCTGATGTCGATGGGTTCGATCCAAGGCACACGCAGGCCTTGCAATTGAACGAAAACTTCTTCCACCTCGGCTCGCGTCGGGTTCGCGAGGTGGGGAAGGAAGACATTGTGCACCACCGGGTTGTTGATCATCGGTGTGTCGACGTTCCCGGGATGTAGTGAGTTGACCCGAATGTTGTGCGGGCCGAGCTCGACCGCGAGCGCGCGCATGAGACCGGTGACGCCGTGCTTGGAGGCAGTGTAGTGGGATAGATCGGCGTACGCGATCAGACCGGCAAGTGAGCTGGTGAGGATGATCGATCCGCCCCGCTTCCGCTCGATCATCGACGGCACCGCCGCCCGCACGGTCTTCCACGAACCGGTGAGATTGACGTCGATCATCTCCTGCCATTGCTGTTCGGACATTTCCCAGGAGGGCGCGAAACTGGTGATGCCGGCATTAGCCACGACGATATCGATCCCACCGAGCTCCCCGACCGCCTCGGCAACAACGGCCTGGAGCCCGGCCAGATCCCTGATATCGCACTCCCGATGAATTACCCGGCGGCCCGTCGTCTCGGCCAGTTCTGCCGTACGGGCAAGATCCTCGGAGGTGGGCAGGGCATAGGGCACGGTTTCCATCGGGGTGCAGATATCTATCGCCACCACATCGGCGCCTTCCTCGGCAAGCCGCAGGACATGTGACCGTCCTTGGCCACGGGCGGCGCCGGTCACCAGCGCGACCTTGTTGTCGAGACGTCCCATGGTGGTCCTCCTTGTTCGATGCACCGGCGGATACCGGCGATGACGGTTGCCGACGGAGCGCCGGAGTATCTCTCTTATGCCGATCCGAGGCGACTCGCGGTCCCGGGACCCGCAACGTTGTCAGCAGCACCACCACGGCAATAGCCATCAGATAGAAGGCGGGCGCGTAAGTGGTCCCCGTCTGCGCGACCAGGAATGTCGAGACGTATGCCGCGATTCCGCCGATCAGCCGGAAGACGTTGTAACTGATGCCGAATGCCATGTACCTGATACTCGTGGGGAAACGTTCCAGCGCGGCGGTCACGTACACCTTCGTATCGTTATCAGACACGAATCTGCCTCTCCTGAATGGCGTAATGGCCAACGAGAGTCACTCACGCGGAAAGCGATCCGATTCGTTCTACTTGATGAGTGCACCCGCGTCGACAGGAAGGGCGACACCGGTGATGTACCGAGATTCGTCGGAAGCCAGAAACAAGAACGCATTGCTGACATCTGCCGAATCCACCCAGGGAATCGGCAAGGCGTTCACCGTCTGAGAAGCCGGAGCGAAGTCCTCCCTGGTTGGATGCTCGAGATCAGGTCGGAACAATCGACGCATGGCCGTGTTCTGGATCATGGGTGTGTCCACCTGCGTGGGGCTCACTGCGTTCGCACGAATGCTGTGTGGAGCCAATTCGATTGCGAGCGTACGCATCAGTCCGATCACGCCATGCTTGGCTGCCACATAGTGGCCGATGTTCGCGTACGCCTTGTGCCCAGCAGCCGAGCTGGTGAGAACGATGGAGCCGCCCTGATTGGCGATGAGATGCGGAACTGCGACCTTCGCCGTGTGCCAGACGCCGGTGAGGTTGATATCGATCATTGTCTGCCATGTCGCTGCGTCATACTCCCACACAGACTGCGGTCGACTGGTGATACCGGCGATACCGGCATTGGCGCAT
Organism: Rhodococcus sp. P4_B6; assembly: GCF_056402215.1. Taxonomy (NCBI): domain Bacteria; kingdom Bacillati; phylum Actinomycetota; class Actinomycetes; order Mycobacteriales; family Nocardiaceae; genus Rhodococcus; species Rhodococcus sp. P4_B6. Next base: position 54,938 of record NZ_JBFUHV010000052.1, read on the forward strand.
ACTACGTCCAGCTTGCCTAGCCGTGCGACGCCGTCGTCGACCACCTTCTCGAGCCTGTCGAAATCACGGACGTCGGCCTTTGCCGCCACAATGCGCCGGCCCAGAGCTTCTACCTGCTTCACCGTCTCGGCGAGATCCGCGTCACTAGCACCTTCGTACGGGCTGTTGGGAATATCCTCACAGATGTCCACCGCAATGATGTCGGCACCCTCTTGCGCCAACCGCACAGCGTGGCTACGACCCTGCCCCCGCGCTGCGCCGGTGATGAACGCAACCTTGCCCTCAAGTTTTCCCATGAAATCAAGCTCCTTTTCTTGCGGTGCGGGATCCGCGATCGCCGCAGTGAAATTTCGTCGAGCGAACCGCCGACGCGCTAGCGCAAGCGCCCGCCGTCACGCCCTCCACCGGTCGTGCCCGGGAACGATCCGGCGGTCCAAAGCCTCGACAGCGCGCCGAGACTCGTCGAGGCCTGCCGCTGTTGCCATGCCCGGGAACACCATCGATGGGCTCACAACGAAGGTCAGCACGGTTTCGCCGGCGGCTACGCCAAAGACGAGGAGGGCCTGGCGCCATGTCAAGCTATTCTTGATGGACCTCGCCGTAAGTTCCGAGGCACGACTCGGCAGTCTCTGCTCATTCGGGGCACATCAGCTCTCCTGACAACATGTTCGTGTGGTCGAGCGCCTCTCAGCTGCCCTGTCCGCTGTCACCCGTGCGAGCGGCAAGTGGCCATCCAAGTATACGTATGACCCCATAATACTGACTATGTCTGTCCAAATCAATAGTCGGACCGACGTGCGCGGCTGTCGCCGGAAATCGCGAGGCCCGGTGTAGCCGACCGCATGCACCCATGTCCATCTAGCCGCATTTCCATCCAAGTCAGAGGTGACGGCGAGCATTTCGGGCTGCGGCGTCCGGTGGGCGAGACCGGGATATGTGGGAACCGCCGACAGCCTGTGGGCGAGTCCAAACACGACTACCACTACCGCCACACCTTCGCATGCGCTCCGGAATTGATTGCTGCAGTCGATAACTGGGCGGAACCCTACAACGGGGTGTCCGGTCCGATGTCAGTGCCGATCGGTCCAGCTACTTGCGCAAAGGGGTGTGCGACGGGCTGTTCGATTCGATTTCGGCGACTTACGAGAGGGTGCGGCAGGTCTTACTGTCGGCGTGCGAAGTTGGTTCTGCACGCCCTGGGCGCCGCGAATGCATATCGGGTTAATTTACTGACCGATCTGTTTCGATGGGCTGTGCGTGGGCACCTCCCATCGGGATGTGCCCACGCATGGCGCTTATCTCCTATAGGGCTTTGAGTTCCTCGGTGACCTCGGCGACCGACTTCTTCGCGTCCCCGAACAGCATCGAGGTGGTGTCCGCGAAGAACAGCGGGTTGTCGATGCCGGCGAACCCGGAGTTCATCGACCGCTTCAGCACGATCACCGACTTCGACTGATCCACATTCAGGATCGGCATCCCGTGGATCGGCGACGACGGATCGTTGCGGGCCGCCGGGTTGGTGACATCGTTCGCACCGATCACCAGGGTGACATCGGTGCGGGCGAACTCGTCGTTGATGTCGTCCATTTCCTTCATCGCGTCGTACTCGACGTCCGCCTCCGCGAGCAGCACGTTCATGTGCCCGGGCATCCGGCC